>CAJTTA010000003.1 GCA_910579305.1 uncultured Muribaculaceae bacterium | reverse complement strand
TCAGCGTTCGAGCCATGCCTTTTTGCCATCTTCAAGTTTTATCGGACAGCAATATAATACTTACAATATATAACAATGATATAATCGGTTTTGTGCGAATGAGCGGCATGGAAAAAAAAGAAGTAAGGCGGCAATGGTTTGAGATTTTTTTTGTAATTTTGTGCTATGTTACGAGTTGTGCGGGCCTGTTTCTGCATAACTGATTATAACAGCGCAAATTAGGAAAAGAATATATACACAATGCAACAAGAAGACAGAATCATTCCCGTAAACATCGAGAGCGAAATGAAGACAGCCTACATCGACTATTCAATGTCGGTCATTGTCTCACGAGCTCTTCCCGATGTGCGCGACGGATTCAAGCCTGTACACCGTCGTGTGCTCTTCGGCATGGACGCCCTGGGTAATAATTTCTCAGGAGATACCAAAAAGAGCGCACGTATAGTGGGTGAAGTCATGGGTAAGTATCATCCCCATGGAGATTCATCCATATATCTTACAATGGTGCGTATGGCTCAGGAATGGAGCCTGCGATATCCGCTTGTATATGGGCAAGGTAACTTCGGCTCGATCGACGGCGATTCTCCTGCCGCGATGCGATATACCGAGGTCAAGCTTGAGCGTATGGGCGAAGAGATGCTTCGTGACCTGGATGCTGACACCGTGGATTTCGTGCCAAACTTCGATAATACACTCAAGGAGCCGGCAGTGCTGCCTACGCGTATTCCCAATCTGTTGGTGAACGGAGCCAGTGGTATTGCTGTAGGTATGGCCACAAATATGCCTCCACATAATCTCACTGAATGTCTTGATGCCGCCATAGCGCTTATTGACAACAGGGAACTGACGGTGGAAGACCTCATGCAATATGTGAAAGCGCCGGACTTCCCTACGGGAGGCGAAATATTCGGACTGCAGGGGGTGAAGGATGCATTTGAGACCGGCCGCGGGCGAATAATCATCCGCGCCAAGGCCGAGATAGAAAGCGATGGCAATCAGGATAGGATTGTAATTTCCGAGATACCATATGGCGTGGTCAAGAAAGACCTGGTGAAAAATATCGCCGACCTTGTGGTGGAGAAAAAGATTGATGGCATTTCGGATATTACCGACACTTCGGCACGAGGCAAAATCGAAATTACAATTGACGTAAAGCGCGATGCCAATGCCTCTGTGGTGCTTAACAAGCTCTACAAGATGACGCAGTTGCAGACATCATTCTCTGTCAATAATGTAGCCTTGGTGGGAGGTCATCCCAAAACGCTGAATCTCAAGGAGCTTCTGGAAGCGTTTGTGGAACATCGCCATGAGGTGGTCATACGCCGCACCCGATACGAGTTGCGTAAGGCCGAGGAGCGGGCACACATCGTAAAGGGCCTGATGATAGCCTGCGATAATATCGATGAAGTGATACACATCATACGTTCATCTCAGACTACGGATGAAGCTCGTGCCAGACTCTCTGAGCGATTTGATCTTGATGAACTGCAGACACGAGCCATTGTGGAAATGCGTCTGCGTCAGCTCACAGGTCTTGAGATTGACAAGTTAAGGGAGGAATATGAGGAACTCATGAAGCTGATTGCTCATCTTAATGAGATTCTGAGCAATGATGAAGTGTGCCGCTCGGTCATGAAGCAAGAGCTTGAAGAGGTGAGAGAGCGTTATGGTGATGAGCGTCGCACTGCGATCAATCCCTTTAGCGGAGATTTCAATGCCGAAGACTTCTATCCGGATGATGAGATGATCATAACTATATCTCACATGGGATATATCAAGCGCACTCCTCTGGCTGAGTTCCGCGCGCAGCATCGTGGCGGAGTCGGATCCAAAGGCAGCAACACCAGGGATAATGACTTCATTGAGAATATTTATCCTGCTACCAATCACAATTATATGCTCTTCTTCACGCAGAAGGGACGATGCTATTGGCTCAAGGTATATGAGATACCGGAAGGGGCTAAAAACAGTAAGGGCAGGGCAATCCAGAATCTTCTGAATATAGATGCGGATGATGCCGTGACAGCCTTCATATGCATAAAGCATCTTGATGATGAGGAGTATACTGCTTCGCATAATCTCATATTCTGCACAAAGAACGGCATCATAAAGAAGACTCCGTTGCGGGCTTATGCAAACCCCCGCAAGATCGGCGTTAACGCAATAATAATTCGCGAGGATGACAGGGTGATTGATGTCTGTCTCACAGATGGCAATTCCGAAGTGATCCTGGCTGACAGAGAGGGTCGTGCCATCCGTTTTCATGAGAGCAGGGTGCGCGAGATGGGTCGCATGTCGACAGGTGTGCGTGGCATGACACTCGGAGAGGACGGAGATGAGATCATAGGTATGATCACGATGAAAGAGGGCACGGATGAGAGCGTTATGGTCGTGTCATCCAAGGGATATGGCAAGCGCTCGGCCCTTGATGATTATCGCATTACAAACCGTGGCGGAAAGGGAGTCAAGACTCTTGCCGTTACTGAAAAGACCGGTGAGCTCGTGGCCATCAAGTCTGTGACCGATGAGAATGACCTGGTGATCATTAATAAGAGCGGCATAACCTTGCGTCTGTCTCTTGCTTCCATTCGCGTAATGGGACGCAATACACAAGGGGTGAAACTCATTGACCTTGCAAAGCGTAATGATGCCATAGCCTCCGTGTGCAAAGTTGACTCTGATCCTGAAGAAGAGCTGACGGAAGATATGTCAGAGGCAGTGAATGAAGAAGAAAATAATCTTGAAATCTAAGAGGCTGCTTGAATTTAAACCGAATTAAACATTCTGCCCCTCCGAGGGGCGGATTATCGATTTCATCCGGCGGCATTTTCTGTACTTTCAGCCAAGCCTCATCGGTAGCGTAGCAGGCTATGCTATCACTTCAGCTTACTGAAAGTACACAACAATTGCTCTCTGCGGTAAAATCATTTAAATTCAGCACACTCTAAACTTTTAATGCAGATTGGTGTTAAAACATTAAAGTCATCTGATAGTTCCATTAATGCTTTAGCCCGATAATAAAGAATAAAAACATTTTAACCATAAAACTCCCCAGACTATGAAGAAGTTTTTTGCATTTGCGCTGGCCATTATGGCTTTTTGTATAGCCGGTGCGCAGGAGGCACAGGATGCCAAGGCACTCTATCAAGAGGCAAAAAAACTCGATGATGCCTTTAAGAAAGGTATTCCCTCTGCAATGAACCCTAATGCCACGCTTACACCAGAGGCAGCCAAGGGCCTGCTTCAGGCCATGGATATCTATGAGAAAGTGATGGCTCTTGACACTTTGCCCGATGCTAAAGGCA
Source organism: uncultured Muribaculaceae bacterium (assembly GCA_910579305.1). GTDB lineage: Bacteria > Bacteroidota > Bacteroidia > Bacteroidales > Muribaculaceae > Lepagella. The sequence continues at coordinate 89,033 of CAJTTA010000003.1, read as the reverse complement.
AAGTAAAGCCAAAGTACATCGACAAAATAATGAAAAGCGTGATGATACATGCCACCAATGGAGATTTCGCTCGCGCAGGAGGTGTGCTATTCAATGCCGGCAATAAGTTCCCCGATGCTTATCAGGCATTCATGATAAGCGGCTCTCTCGCTGCGCAAAACGGTGTGGTGGACTCTGTCTATGCCATCGACTTTTATAATGCAGGCAATTGTGCTTTCGGTGTGGACTTTGCTGCGGCTCACGAGGCTTATGCTGCTGCCCGCGCTGCAAATATCAAGGATCCGCAGGCCTACACTTATGATATAGCATCTCTTCAGAATCTCGCTCATCAGAATGAGGCTTTCGCGCCTGAGGCCAAGCAGATGATCAATGCTATTTCCAAGGAAGCAGTAGAGCGCTTCGGTGCCGCTAATGACTATCTGTTCAACAACTACATGCAGCACTTTATCGATGAGAGCGATTTTGCAGGCGCACTGGCAGTAATAGATGATGCGCTTAAGGTAGATCCCAATCATGATAATTTCTATCGTCTTCGAGGGCTTGTAAACTTCTCTAACAAGCAGTATGAAGCGGCAATGGCAGATTTTGTCAAGATGGCTGAATTGAGCGACAACTATGGCTATCTTCGTGAGGCAGCCGGGTATATAAATGACTGTGGCAAGCGTTATCTCGGCACTCTTGAGACTGTATCTCCTGAGCAGAAAGCATCTATCCTCTCAATGTACAATCATGCTCTTTCTGTGGCTAAGAAAGCATCGCAGGTTCCTGATGCGCGTCCGATGGATGATATCATCGAAGATATCAACTATAATATCGAGAACGCCAATAATCTGTAAGTATACCATCTGTATTACATAGAAAAATCCCACGCTCGGAATGCCGAAGCGTGGGATTACATTTATGTTAGGGTTAACGACGGGAATATCATTCAGACGTCATACACATATTATTGTGTGATATCCGTTTCTGTTAGCCGCAGTGCCAATTGTTGTGCACTACTTCAAGCATTTTTTCGGGAGAGTCTTTGATTTCCGCACGCAGATTGCTGTCGTTTTGAGCCTTGAGTCCTTTGATTACTCCGTCTATCATTTGAGAAGAGAACACATTATATTTCTCAAAGACTGAGCGTTGAGCCTCAAGGGCATCGGCAGAAGCCACGCAGCTGTCGGGCAGAGACTTGAGTGCGTCGAGCTTTGCTTTATTCTCATCCTTGTGGATGTTTACAGCTACGTAGGTGTCTTCGGCCTTTTGCAGAGCATCCGGCATCTCAAACCCATGACGCACAGCTACAGCCATGCCGGCGATAAGCTGATATACGTCGGCCGAACAGTCGGCTGATCGTAATTCCGCGGTCTGCTTCTGTGGCAGTTCGGTCTTTACTCCGGCCTCAAGGGGATTGGCTTGTGCGCACATGTCGACTTTGCCGGTCCATCCCAGAGGTACGCGTACGAGCACCGATCGGTTGCGATCGCCCCAACATACGTTGGTGGGCGCTTCCTGATGGGGGACAAGACGCAGATATGAGGCGGGCACCTTGTTTCCGAAAGCAGTGATTGCCGGAGCGAGATCGAGAATGCCTGCTATTGCTTTGCGTGCCTCATCGCTCAATACTCCGCCACGTGTCATGACATTGGTGTCGCCATCCATAATCTTGAAGTGGATATGGAGTCCGCTGCCAGCCTTGCCTGTAGTGATTTTGGGGGCGAAGGTCACATCAAAGTCGTTCATGGCAGCCAGGTTGCGGATAATCCACTTGGCAATCATGAGCTGGTCTGCAGCCTGAGTGGCTGGCACGGGCAGAAATTCTATTTCATTCTGCTCATAGACTTTTCCATCGAGAGTGAAGTTGCCCACTTCATTGTGTCCATATTTTATTTCGCCGCCGGCTTCGGCAATATATTTCATGCAATGTTGGCGGAAGTCGTTGTGCTTGGCATATGGAGCGCTTTCGTGATATCCACGCTGATCTGTAGCCTGGAATAAACCTGAGTCAGGAGCTATCACATAATATTCAAGTTCACCCATTGCATAGAATTCAAGCCCGGTCACGCGCTTGAATTCTTCGCAAGCCTTGCGCAGGGTGTATTCAGGAGAAGACTCAAGCGGCTTTCCGTCTTTATCGAAGAAGGAAGCAAGCATGGTAAGAGTAGGCACTTCGGCAAAGGGATCTGCAAATGCAGTGCGATAGCGCGGTATTACATAAAGATCGGAGTTGCCTGCTTCTATGAATGGGAAAAGGCTGGATCCGTCGACACGCTCACCATAAGTGAGAATGGACTCAAGATATTCTTCGGAATTGATTACGAAGTTGAGAGTCTTGAGGCGGTTGTCGGCTGCAGGATACATAAAATTGATCATCTGTATGCCATTTTCCACCACGAAGCGGATAATGTCAGCCTTGCGGAACTCATTGGCAGGCTTCTGAAGAAATTGCACCACTTTATTGGGGCACAAGTCAATGGATGGGTTCATTAATTATAGAAGGTATTAAATTTAGGTTTAGAAAGTGCGACAAAATTAATACTTAATTTCTGCCAGGCAAAATATTCATGCAGAAAAATTCCGTATTCGGCCTCTGATGCAGGTAAAATACGAAGCAAGACTTAGCGCTTCCCTTGTTTGATTGCTGGTGGGAAGGTGGGCTATATGTTTAGGATATACCGAGTTATTAGTTATAGGGAAAGTGTTGGCGCATTTTGCCTCAGCCAATGGTTTTTCCAAAAGGAAACAGGGCGAGCCTCATGAGCTTGAAATGCTGCAGGCCGAAAGGAGTACCTATTATTGTGATGCACAGAAGTAGACCTAAGCCGAGATGGGTGAGAGCAATGGGAATGCCTCCTAAGAACCACCATATGATGTTCATGATTCCCGCAAGACATCCTGACGGCCATCCGTTGTTGGAAATATTGGTGCCGAAAGGCCATAAAGCAACAGTCGCGAGTTTCATAGTTTGGCAGCCAAATGGTATGCCTATTATTGTAAGCATCAAGAGCAGGCTTGAGACGGCATATTCTATGGCGATTGCGAAGCCGCCAAATATTATCCAGATTATATTTAGAAAGATGTTCATTGAAGTATAGTTTTTATTTGCTGAATTTATTGTTGGGAAACTCATTGCAAAATTAATCAAAAAAATGAAGATATATACACTTCTTGGCCAAGAGTATATATACTCAACACTTTTTATAGCATAAGAGTTTCGGGATGCTTATGCTTGCATATAGCTTTTTGGAAAAGCGATATTGGGCGAAATCGGCATATTGGTTTCTTCTGTTAAAAAAACTTGCGGGAGAGAGGGATATGTCAGGGAAAATGCTTAATTTTGCAGAAACTCATGCTATAATGGATACTACAGAAGAATTTGCAATGATAAAGGCGAACTGCCTTGAGATCTACATAAAAAAACTTCGTGATTACGGCACTTCATGGCGCCTGATGCGCCCTTCTTCTATCACGGATCAGATAATGATAAAGGCACGCAGAATCCGCAGTATAGAAGAAAAAGGGGAATCTCGTATTGAAGAGGGCATAATCCCTGAATTCATGGGAATTGTAAATTATTCCGTTATGGAGCGTATCCAGCTCGCGATAGGGCCCGGTGCCGATCTTGAAGAGGAGGCGGCAGTGAAGATGTATAACGATTACTTTGATTCGGCCACAAGGCTCATGTGTGACAAGAATCATGATTATGATGAGGCCTGGCGCGATATGCGGGTGAGCAGCTTTACCGATATAATTCTCACTAAGCTCCATCGCATAAAGCGTATTGAGGATAATGGCGGCAAGACTTGTGTGAGCGAAGGGATTGATTCCAATCTCCTGGATATCATCAATTATTCCATCTTTGCCCTTATTCAACTGCATGAAGCTGAAGAAGCCTGAAGGTCTTATAAGGCCGGATAATACATGTGTGCCCCTGTCACGTAAGGAAAAATTATTGGGGCTTGTGACATATATCTTCCGTCTTGCCGTAGGATTGGTGTTCATATATTCCGGATATGTGAAAGCTATTGATCCGTGGGGCACTCTCTATAAGTTGCGGGAATATGTGTCAGTCATGCATGTATCCTCATTATATTCCTTACTGACAGTGGGAACGTTCATGCTGTTCACAGTAGAATTTCTCATAGGTGTGGCTTTGGTGACAGGTTCATACCGTAGGTGTGCTCCGAGGTTTGCCATGTTAATGATGGCCTTTATGTTGCCATTGACTCTATGGATAGCCATATATAATCCTGTGGCAGACTGTGGATGTTTTGGCGAGGCTTTGCTTTTGAGCAACTGGGCTACATTTTGGAAGAATGTCGTGCTCGTAGTGATGATTGCGTGGCTGATGAAGTATAATGCTACCATCCGGTGTATCATTATACCCACAGTACAGGTATGGTCATTGAGCCTTTCTGCGGCATTTGTAATATTGCTCGGTTTTATAGGATATAATTTCCAACCGCTTGTGGACTATAGGCCATATCCGGCAGGAGGAAGCCTTATGGCGATAGATCAGGAAGAGGATGCAGCATCCGGCTATCGCAGTGTGTGGAGTGACGGGACAAATGAGATTACTATTCCTGCAGATAGCATACCGGAAGGTGATGCCTGGGAATTTGTGGATCGCATAGCAGTGTCAGGCGCAGGGGAGTCTCATAAAGACAAAGGCCTCGCAATATATGAGGATGGAGAGGATGTTACGGAAGATGTGTTGCTTCAAGATGGGAAGCAGGTGATAGTCTTTTTTCCTTCCATCCGCGAGGTGAGTATTGCCAATTACTACAAGCTCAATTCTCTGTATGCTTTTGCACAAGGGCATGACGTGGATATGGTTGCAGTGGCATCCGGCGATTCTCTGCAGATAGCCACTTTTCGTGATTTATCACTTGCGGAATATCCTATCTTTACAGCAGAAGATACTGCCATAAAAGAGGTGGTAAGGGGGAACCCGGCTGTGGTGTATCTTGAAGATGGAGACATCATATGGAAGAGCTCTCTGGCAGCGTTGCCTACAGATGACTTTATGGACGGCAATACTAAGGATTTATCGCAGTTTAAGACGGAGGATAGTTTGTTGCTACGTAATTTGTGGGCTGCCTATATATCTTTGATGGGGATGCTTATACTGCTTAGTCATGTGCCGATGTTTTTCAGGACTTTGAGACGAAAAATACGCAAGCCTTTTGTCGGCCTATTTGCTCTTGCCATATTTCCTTGTTTATCATCGTGTTCTGAAGCTGACGAACCGTCTGTCAGCCTGTCCGATGATTGCACAGTGATAATCTATATGGTGGCGACCAATTCCCTTGACTCCAGTTATCTTATAGATATTGAGGAAATCAAGAAGGCTGTAGAGAAGATGCCGGCAGATAAAATCAATGTCTTGGTATATAGTGTAGTATATGGAAACGCTCCTCAGCTTTATCACGTGCGCAACAATGGAGCGCTTCCTGCTACTATGGTGTCCGTGTGCACTTATCCCGATGATGGAATGTCGCTTACGCCAGAAAGAATGCGGCAGGTTGTAGATGATGCTATGGCGCAGGCACCTGCCGATAGTTATGGCATTTTCTTCTGGAGCCATGCGCTTAACTGGTTGCCTGCCAATAAAGCAAATGATATTCAGAGGCCATCCTATTGCTTCGGCGATGACTCCGGACGCGCTATTGACATTACGGATATGGCAGACGCTTTGCCGGATGAAGTATTTGATTTCATATGGATGGACTGCTGTCTCATGGGCAGTGTGGAAGCTGCATATCAGTTTCGGAATAAATGTGATTATTATGTAGGGTATCCTACAGAGGTACTTGCTGACGGACTCCCCTATGATGATGTGCTTCCCGCATTATGTCATTCAGGAGTGGCAGCTCTTCCGGAGGCTGCGCGTCTTACATATGAATCATACATGAGTCAGCCCTCAGACTACATGCGCAGTTGCACGGTCAGTGTCATTGACACAGATGCCTTACCTGATATGGCAGGTGTGTGTCATGATATAGTTGAGGCCAACGGTTATGCGGTCTCGCTTATCGGTCTGCAGTCGTATGGGCGGAAAGAGGGGGTGAGCTTTTATGATGCTGCTCAATCTTTCGGGCGCATGTGTGGCAATGTTTCACCTCTTAAAGCCTCGCTGGATGCTGCTTTCCGGAATGCTGTCATATATAAGGCTGCCACGCCGGAATTTCTTGGCAATGTGATTGCTCCTGAGCATTTCAGTGGGCTCTCCGCTTCTTTATTGCAAACAATTACTAAACCTAATCTAATAAATCTTTACCATGAACTTGACTGGTATAAAGCGGTCTATATTAAGTAGCTGCATGGCTGCTGCCGCATTTACGTCTCCTCTTGCGCCCCAAGTGCTCGCCTATGAGCCTTCGCCGGAGATTTTGCAGGCGCGTGAGGAATTCCGTGACCACGGTTTCGGGATCTTTATTCACTGGGGTATTTATTCCATGCTCGGCTCCGGGGAATGGGTGCTGAATGATCCTAATATTTACCACAATGAATATAAGGATCTGGCTTCAGGTTTCTATCCCTCTGAATTTGATGCCGCAGCATGGGTGAAGGCTATCAAGGCGAGTGGTGCGAAATACATATGTATCACGACCCGTCATCATGATGGATTCTCCATGTTCGCCACAAAACATTCTCCGTATAATATTGTTGACGCTACGCCATTTAAGCGCGATATAATCAAGGAGATAGCTGATGAATGTGAGAAGCAGGGTGTAGCGCTTCATTTTTATTATTCTCAGCTTGACTGGGGGCGTCCTGACTATAACCCCATAGGTCGCACGGGTCATGAACCGGATAGAGATACAAGCGAGCCATGGACTAATTATCTTGACTTCATGGATGCGCAGCTTACAGAGCTGCTTACTAATTATGGCAAGATAGGAGCGATATGGTATGATGGCATGTGGGATAGAGATGAGCTTCCCGGTGGCCTTGAGCCTTCTTTGTGGAATTTAGACCACCAGTATGCACTGATTCATTCGCTGCAGCCATCCTGCCTCGTGGGTAACAATCACCATATGACTCCTTTCGCCGGGGAGGACATACAGATTTTTGAGCGTGACAAGCCTGGCGAGAATGAAGCCGGTCTGTCGGGGCAAGATGTGAGCGCTCTTCCGCTTGAGACGTGTCAGACCATGAATAATTCCTGGGGCTATCGCATACGTGACAATGAATATAAGAGTGCGAATGAGTTGATACAATATCTTGTCGGTACCGCCGGCCGTGATGCGAATCTGCTGCTCAACATAGGGCCTCGTCCGGATGGCTCCATACCTCCTCAAGCGCTTGAGCGTCTTGCCGCTATAGGTGAATGGATGCAGACGTATGCTCCCACTGTGCAGGGTGTGAGAGGAGGCCCGGTAGCCCCTCAGCAATGGGGCGTCACTACACGCAGGGACAACAAGCTGTATGTGCATGTATTTGACCGGGATGCAACCGTAATCTTCATTCCCTATGCAGGAAATAAGCTCAAGGTGGCAAAAGAATATGCCGGTGAGCCTGTAAAATATACTCAGACCCCTGAGGGTATTATTCTCACTCTTTCCAAGACAGAGGAATCAATGCCTGATCGTGTATATGAACTCACTTTTAAGAATAAAATACAGTCTCAGACACAGGTGCGATGAATAAGTTTTCAATACGACTGTTCCTATTGGCGTGCCTTACATGTGCCGCCGCATTATCTGCGTCCTCCGAATCTTCCCGCAAGCTCGTAGGGATTTTGGGGAATATCTATTCTCTTACTCCTGCTGAAGCGGATGCCTTAGCGTTTCTTTACAAGTCTATGCCAATGAGTGACAGGCTCATGTGGAATCAGGATTTCTATATACGCAATGTGCGCACCACGCTCAAAGCCCGTGAGGAAATGCCGTGGGGCAGGAGTGTGCCTGATGACATATGGCGTCATTTCGTTTTGCCTGTGCGCAGCAATAATGAGTATATAGATAATTTCAGGGTTTATTTTTATCCTGAGCTAAAAGAACGAGTCAAAGGCCTATCCATGCATGATGCGGCCCTTGAGGTAAATCATTGGTTGCATGAGAAAGTGACCTATGAGCCTTCTGACGGACGCACTTCAGCTCCGATGGCCACTATACGTACTGCCAAGGGGCGCTGTGGAGAAGAATCGGTGGTGGGAGTGGCTGCTTTCAGAACAGTGGGCATTCCTGCGCGTCAGGTGTACACACCGCGGTGGGCACATACTGATGATAATCACGCCTGGGTGGAAGTGTGGATCGACGGCAAATGGCACTTCCTTGGTGCTTGTGAACCTGAGCCGGAACTTGATATGGCATGGTTTAACGCTCCGGCCTCCCGTGGCATGCTTATGCACACACGTGTGTTTGGTGATTATTCCGGCCCGGAGCAGATCATGAGTGTGAACGGAGGTATAACCGAGATAAATGTCACTGATAATTATGTGCCGGTAAGAGAAGCGACAGTGCGGGTGGTAGGTCCTGACGGACGTCCTTGTGCAGGAATACAAGTAGAATTCAAAATTTACAACTATGCAGAGTTTTACACGGCAGGCCGCCAAACTACCGATGCAAGTGGCTATGCCATGCTGCGCACAGGCAAGGGAAACATGCTTGCATGGGCCACTGATGGCGTCAATTTCGGTTTTGCCTTGATTGATTCGGAGAATACGCGTCTTGTGCTCGACCATAAAGTGGGAGAGTGCTTTGATGTAGACATCGATATAGTGCCGCCGGCAGAAAACCCGATTCCGGCACGCGCCTCGGAAGAACAGATAAAGGAGAATGCCCGGCGATTCGCGCAAGAAAATGTGAAGCGCTCTAACTATGAGAAAGGATTCTGGGGGCAACCATTCTGCACTCGAAACATAGATCATATGGCCGAGCGCCTTACTCCGGAGCAGTGTGAGCGGGCTGATGTCTACTTGCGAAAGGCAAAGGGTAACTGGCTTGCGATTTATGATTTTTTGTCGGCCGTACCGGAGAGCAGGCTTGAAGATGCGTTGGCCATGCTTGGTGTGATTTCAGATAAGGATTTGCGCGATGCTCCGGCGAAGGTGCTAATCAATACAGTGAGTGCGACTAATCCGCAATCAGATAATCCCCTATATGTGGAATACATACTTAATCCGCGCATCTCCAATGAGTTGCTGACTGATTATCGCATGTCAATGCGTCCGGCCGGTGCCGCTGATAGGCAAATGACAGTAAAAGATATTGTCGATTATATAGGTAAGATAAAGATTTCTGATACAGCTAATGCTTACCGCGTGCCTGTCACTCCGACTGAGGTGTGGAAGCATCGCGAGGCCGACAGCCATTCGCGCGACATATTTTTTGTAGCCATGTGCCGAAACAACAATATTCCTGCCCGGATAGATCCTGTGACCGGCGCGTGTCAGTATCATGACGGCAATGCCTGGGTTACGGTCAATTTCAAGACTGCTACGATGGAGGCGCGTCCCCAGGGCAGAGTCAAAGCTACATTCACGCCGTTGGCATTTCTTACTGATCCTGAATATTACCGCCATTTCTCAATATCCTCTATGGATAGCGGGTCACCGCGTCTCATGGAATTTGGCGAGGATATGGGTGAGTCGTTTAATTCGTTGCTGAAGAATGGTGTGGATCTTCCGGCAGGTCACTATATGCTTACCTCCGGTGTGCGTAAGGCCAATGGGTCTGTTGCCGTTCATGTGCGCTTTTTCAATGTGAATGCCGATGAAACTGTTACCGTTCCGTTACAACTCCGCCATTCTGCTGAAGAAGTAGAGGTGATAGGATCAATGAATCCTGAAGAACTGTATCTTCCAGCCGGGGCTGCGCAAGAGACAAGTATTCTTTCCACATTAGGTCGCGGGTATTTCATTATAGCCGTATTGGGAGATACTGATGAGCCCTCAAATCATGCTGCCCTGGAACTTGCCTCTCTGTCGGATGTATTGACGCAGTGGAACAGGCCTTTGCTATTGCTTGGCAGAGAGAGAAAAGAGCTGACATCGCTTCCCGGTATTTACCGAGGTTCCGATCCATCGGGCAAAGTTACTGAAATGCTTCGTAAGGCTGTTAAGGGAGCAGATGATCAAACCGATAATCGGCGATTGCCTGTCATAGTGCTTGCCGATAGCTTTGGTCGCGTAGTCTTTATAAGTGAAGGATATGACACGAGTCTTGCCCAAAAGCTGCGCTCAGTAATTTCTCAGCTGTAACACGTTGCGCATCAGCGCATGCCTGATATTATAAATAAAACCGGTGCCGGAAAAGACAAGTTAGTTTCCGGCACCGGTTTGTAATTAGAAGGGGGCTTCTCTATACAGCACTGCTTATCTTAAACGGAATGCCGTTCTCCTCCAGCCACATGACCAGTTTTCTGTCAATCTTCACACGACGTCGTGATCTCACACCCACCATCTGTCCTGATGCACGATCATTAAGTCTTATCAAGAGTTCACCACCGGTATTAGCATTTTCCGAGGCCAATAGCGTTTCTTTTAGCGATGCCCACATTGACGGCGTTTTGAAATCGGCTGTGTCGAGCTCAAGAGTAATCCCCTTTATGAGTTTGCCTTGAACTTCTGACATAAGCGTGATGGCAGCTATGTTGCAGTCAACGATATCCGGATTGAAGCGCCCGGGCTGAAATGTAGCCTTTATGCGCAGGGCTGTCCCTTGCACTCCAAAGTGCTTGTATCTGAGATATGTGTCGCCGAAGAGGCGCAATTCCGTAGATCCGGAGAAATCTTCTATCGTGAGTATTCCCCACGGCGCGCCTTTCTTGGATATTCTTTCTTTAAGATCTACCACCAGACCTCCGAGCGTGATGCTCTCGCCGGGACGCTCCCTGTCTTTGAATTCTGCACAGGTGCAATTGCAGCCGTATTTAAGCTCCATGAAGAAGGGATCAAGCGGGTGAGCGGAGAGATACATGCCCACGAGTCGGCGTTCCTCCTCCAAAAGCTGTATCGGTGCCCATTCTTCATATTCAGGCAAGGGAGGCTTTTCTGTTGCTATTTCTTCAAAGCCGCCGAATAGTGATGCCTGCTGTGATACTTTGTCAGCCTGGAATCTCTGCCCGTAGCGCACTATAACATCTGCCCAGCCCGGCATACCGTTTTCACCGGGAGCAAACATTTCGCGGCGAAGATCGGCGAAGCATTCGAAAGCTCCGGCGAAAGCAAGGCTTTCTATTGCGCTTTTATTGCATGCACTGAGATTCACGCGCTCCACAAGGTCATAAATATCCTTGAAAGGCCCGTTGGCATCGCGTTCGCTTATTATGGCAGAGACGGCATTGCCGCCCAGACCTTTTACGGCGCCCAGCCCAAATCGGATTTCTCCCGATGCTGTCACACCGAATTTCTCAACAGATTCATTTATATCCGGGCCTTTGACAGCTATTCCCATAGCGCGGCATTCATCCATGAATGAAGTGAGCTTTGACTGGTTGGCAAGATTACGCGAGAGCACTCCGGCCATGTATTCCGCCGGGTAATTGGCTTTAAGATAAGCTGTCTGATAAGCTACCCATGAATAGCATGTGGCGTGGCTTTTATTGAACGCGTAGGAAGCAAATTTCTCCCAGTCGGCCCATATCTTTTCAAGTACTTTGGCTTCATGTCCGTTGGCTTTACCACCTTCAATAAATTTCACCTTGAGGGCAGCCATCTTGTCAATCAGCTTTTTGCCCATGGCCTTTCGCAGCACGTCACTCTCGCCGCGTGTGAAGTCGGCCAATAGGCGGCTGAGAAGCATGACCTGCTCCTGATATACCGTGATTCCATAAGTGTCATGAAGATACTTCTCCATTATGGGTATATCATATTCTATAGGTTCTCGTCCATGTTTTCTGGCTATAAACTGCGGGATATAGTCCATAGGCCCGGGCCTGTATAGCGCATTCATGGCGATCAGGTCTTCAAATTTTGATGGCTGGAGTTCGCGCAGATATTTCTGCATTCCGGCAGACTCAAACTGGAATGTGCCGGTAGTGCGTCCGTCGCAATATAATTGATAGGTCTTGGCATCATCGATGGGAATGTTGTCGATATCAATTTCCTGCCCGGTGCGTTTCTTGATATTGGCAACAGCCTCTTTTATAATAGACAAGGTCTTGAGCCCGAGGAAATCCATTTTTATAAGACCTGTATCTTCGATGACTGATCCCTCATATTGGGTCACGAGCAGCTTCTCTCCATCGGCGTCAGTAGCTATGGAGACCGGCACCCAGTCCGTGATGTCATCTCTGCCTATAATCACACCGCAGGCATGCACACCGGTGTTGCGCACGTTTCCTTCAAGCTGCTGGGCATATTTCATTACTTCGCGTATGACAGGATTGGGACTGTTGGCCTCATCGGCAAATTCGCGTACTTGCTTCAGGCAGTTGGCAAAATTGACCTTTCCATCCAGCCTGTCAGGCACGAGTCTTGCCAGTCGGCTGCTCTCAGCCAGCGGAAGATCCATTACTTTCGCTACATCCTTGATGGCAAGCTTAGTGGCCATAGTGCCATATGTTATGATGTGTGCCACTTTTTCCGCGCCGTATTTGTGAGTGACATAATTAAGCACCTCATAGCGTCCGTCATCATCAAAGTCTACATCAATATCAGGGAGAGAGATGCGGTCAGGATTAAGGAAGCGCTCGAAAAGGAGGTCATATTTTATAGGGTCAATTTGCGTTATACCCAGGCAGTAAGCCGCAGCAGAACCTGCGGCGGATCCACGCCCCGGGCCAATGCTCACACCGAGCTGTTCGCGTCCCGTGTTGATAAAGTCCTGCACTATCAGGAAGTATCCCGGGAAACCCATAGTCTTCATTATATGCAGCTCAAAGCGCAGACGTTCTTCAACTTCAGTGGGGAGAGGATCACCATAACGTTTCTTTGCCCCCTCCATAGTAAGTTTATTGAGATAGTCGGCCTCAAATTTTATGCGATAAAGTTTATCGTAGCCCCCAAGTTTTTGGATTTTAGCCTCAGCTTCCTCCTGTGACAACACTACTTTCCCATTTTCATCACGTGTGAACTCCTCAAAGAGTTCCTGTTCTGTAATGCGGCTTCTGTACTCATCTTCCGTTCCGAAAGAAGCCGGAATATCAAAATTGGGCATTATAGGGGCATGGTCTATGGAGTAAAACTCCACCTTGTCAAGGATTTCGTTAGTGTTGACCAAGGCTTCAGGATAATCCGGGAAAATTGACTCCATTTCCTCTTGACTTTTGAACCATTCCTGCTTTGTGTAGTGCATGCGGGTTGGGTCATTGAACCGTTTGCCCATTGACACGCAAATCAAGCGATCGTGAGCCTCGGCATCCTCCTCATTTACGAAATGAGAATCGTTGGTGGCAATCAGCTTTATGCCATGTTTGCGGCTCATCTCGATCAGAAAAGGATTGACTTGCTCCTGATGCATAATAGTTTCGGTATTAGCGTTGGGCTTGTCGGTCTTATGGCGTTGTAGTTCAAGATAATAGTCTTCACCAAATATGCTGCGATACCACAGGATGCATTTCTCAGCCTCATCGAGCCTTCCATTCAGCACATGCTGGGGCACTTCTCCGCCAAGACATGCTGAGGCTATAATGAGTCCCTCATGATACTTCTCCAGGTCGGCATGGTCGGTGCGCGGCTTGAAGTAATAACCGTCAGTCCACGCCCGGCTCACGAGTTTTACCAGGTTGTGATATCCCTTTTTGTTTTTTGCCAATACGATAAGGTGCAGACCATTGTCAGACTTGTCACCTCTTGCCGACTTTTCGCCCTTGGCTACATACATTTCGCATCCAAGTATAGGCTTGAATTTTTCGGCATCCGGCTTTCCTTTGTTCTTTTTATTGACATAATTAAAAAATTCCTTAATGCCAAACATGTTGCCATGATCTGTGAGGGCCATGCCTTTCATGCCCAGTGATATAGCTTTGTCTACAAGCTTATTGATGGCTGCCTGTCCGTCAAGCAGTGAATATTGGGAATGTACGTGAAGGTGAGTGAATTGTGCCATATAGAATGCAAATGTAGTGAAAATTTGTGGTGGTAACAAACTTTTTTTGTACTTTTGCAGTATAAGAATATCCTGTAAAGAAGGGTAAGCATTTCATCCTTAGATTAATGGCCAATATTATCGAATATAATAAGGTGGAGATAGAGCGTGCAGAGCGCATGGTGCTCCACGATGTGAGCTTCACAATGGCTCCCGGCGAGTTCTGTTATCTTGTGGGCAGTGTAGGGAGCGGCAAGAGTTCTATGCTTAAATCAATGTATGCAGAGGTGCCTGTGGCGGCCGGGGAGGCCAGAGTGCTCGATTACGACCTCACCACCATCAAGCGGAAGCAAATACCCTTTTTGCGCAGGAGCATAGGCATTGTGTTTCAGGATTTTCAGCTCCTTCAGGGACAGAGCGTACATGCAAATCTCGAATTTGTCCTGCGCGCTACCGGCATGAGGCAGCGTGCTGATATAGAAGAGAGGGTGGAGGAAGTGCTGAGAGAGGTGGATATGCTTAACAAGAGTTATAAGATGCCGCATGAATTGTCTGGCGGCGAGCAACAGCGTATAGTGATTGCTCGCGCGCTTCTTAATAAGCCGGCATTGATTCTTGCCGATGAGCCTACGGGAAACCTGGATCCGCATACAGGATATAATATTGTGCGTCAGCTACATGAACTCAGCTCGCGAGGGCATTCCGTCCTTATGGCCACACATAATATGCAATTGGTGGAAGAGTTTCCTGCCCGTGTGCTGCGGTGCGTGGATAAGCGGCTGGTGGAGGAGTAGAGGCTAATAAGTGCCGGATGATGGTGCGTTATTTGTAAATATTTGTTAACTTTGCATTTTATATGTCGACTCTTCACAAAATCATATTAGTGTTATTCGTGTTACTGTGGCTCGCTCTGTCATATATAATGATTGATCGTGCAGGAGCTACATTATATAACATGCTGGTAGCGCTGCTCGCTGGAGCTATGATTATTTTACCGCTTGTGAAGAAGTGGCGCAAATGATATTATATGGTTGACAGCATAGATACTCATAAAGCCGGAGAGATCTTAGCTAAGGTGCAGTATCCTGCTCAGTTGCGGGAACTTACCGTAGAAGAGTTGCCTGCGGTATGCATGGCTCTCCGCTCACGCATAGTAGATACCCTTAGTCGTAATCCGGGCCATTTTGCATCATCCATGGGAGCTGTGGAGCTTACTGTGGCATTGCATTATGTGTTTGACACTCCTGCTGACAGGATTGTATGGGATGTCGGTCATCAGGCATATGCGCATAAATTACTTACCGGGCGAGCAGAAAGGTTTGACTCTTTGAGGAAAGAGGGGGGCCTCAGCGGCTTCCCGAATCCTGCGGAGAGCGAATATGATACGTTTATAGCCGGACATGCCTCCAACAGCATCTCGGCAGCACTTGGCATGGCTGTTTCCGATCTTCTCACTCCCGGCAATGAGTTGCGACGCACTGTGGCGGTAATAGGCGATGCTTCCATCTCCGGAGGACTGGCCTTTGAGGGTCTCAATAACGCCACTCAGCATGATAATAATCTGCTTATAGTGCTGAACGACAATGATATGTCGATTGATCCCAATGTCGGTGCATTGCATCGATATTTGTCGAGACTCACTACTTCGGCCAGATATAACCGCATGCGTTTCAGAGCATATAACTTTCTTAAGCGCCATAATATATTGGGCGATAAAGGAAAGGGCCTGCTCATACGCTTTGCCAATTCAATAAAGAGTCTTGTGTCGCGGAGACAAAATATTTTTGAAGGACTGAACATACGGTACTTTGGACCGATCGACGGACACGATGTGGAAAATCTTGTCAAAGTGCTGACAGAGATACGTGATATGAAAGGCCCGCGTCTCTTGCATTTGTGCACCCGCAAGGGCAAAGGATACACTCCGGCAGAGATGAATCCCAGTGTGTGGCATGCTCCGGGAAAGTTTGATCCTTTGACAGGGGAGCGCGTAAAGCCTGCTGTGCCAGCTACTCCCAAATGGCAGGAAGTCTTTGGCCGCGCTCTGGTAGAGCTTGCCAAAGAGCATTCCGAAGTGGTGGGCATAACGGCCGCCATGCCATCGGGCACCAGTATGTCAATGATGATGGAAGCGTTTCCAGACAGAGTGTTTGATGTAGGTATATCCGAGGGACATGCCGTGACATTTGCCGGCGGGCTTGCGGCAGCAGGCAAGCATCCCTTTGTGGCGATTTATTCCTCATTTCTCCAGCGGGCATATGATAATATTATCCATGATGTTGCTATCCAGAGTCTGCCTGTTACATTCTGCATTGACCGCGCCGGAGTTGTGGGTGATGACGGAGTGACCCATCATGGTCTCTTTGACCTCGCATACCTATCTGTAATTCCCGGCCTCATGATTGCTGCCCCCATGGATGAACAGACATTGCGAGACCTCATGTATTCATCATTGTCTTTTTCAAGACCTCTTGCCATACGTTATCCGCGTGGCTCCGCACCGGGTGGCAGGCAAGGCGACTTCGGTGATATCCTGCCCGGCAAGGCCCGAATGATGCAGGAAGGCGAAGCAGGAGGTGTCGCTGTGTTGACTCTGGGAGCCATAGGTAACGATGCTTCGGTAGCAGTAGGCAGACTTAGAGACAAAGGTATGAGAGTTGCCCACTATGATATGATATGGCTTGCGCCGCTGGACACAGATGCTCTTGAGCATATTTGCGACAGATACAAGGCCATTGTAACTGTGGAGGATGCATCCGTGCATGGAGGCCTCGGCACAGCTGTCACCGAGTGGGTTGCAGCACATGCACCGAGAGTCAAAGTAATGAAGCTCGGTGTGCCGCATGACATGTGGGTGGCCCATGCTTCAGTAGAGAGACAAAAGGAGACATGTGGCTATGATGCGGCAGCAATAGAGGCTGCCGTCAGTCAATTAATGAACAATTAAGTTGCCGATGAAGATAATTATAGCAGGAGCGGGAGAAGTGGGCAGTCATTTGGCTAAAATGTTGTCTAACGAGGATCAGGACATAATTCTGGTAGACAGCAATCAGGAATGCCTTGATCAGCTTGATGCGAATTATAATCTGATGACATATAATGGTTCGCCTACTTCCTTTTCTACACTCAGAGAGGTTGGCATATCCGATACTGATCTGTTTATCGCCGTCACGCCTTATGAGACACGTAACATAGCTGCGTGTGCGATAGCCAGTCAGCTTGGAGCCGGCAAGACAGTGGCCCGTATAGATAATTATGAGTCGTTGTCTTCAAAGAATCGCAAGCTCCTTGATAATGTCGGGGTGAATTATCTGATTTATCCAGAGCATCTTGCCGCTCAGGAGATCATCACGGCGCTGGAGCATAACTGGGCACGCCACTGGGGGGAGCTTGCCGGTGGACAACTCTTGCTGATTGGCGTGAAACTGCATGGCATGACCCCTCTCACAAATTGCCAGATAAAAAATCTGCCGATAGAGGATCATTTCTTTCATATAGCAGCCATAAAGCGCAATCACGAGACAATCATTCCAAATGGCAATGATACTCTTCTTGACGGAGATATTGTTTTTTTCGTAACTAAAGAGAAATATGCCGATAGTGTGCGGGAACTGTGCGGAAAACGCTCCATGTCAATCAAGCGCGTGATGATTATGGGAGGGACTCGCATCGCAATGCGTTTTGCTATGGAAAGCGAGGGCAAGTTCCACATTAAAATCATCGAGCCGGACAGAGCCGTGTGCGAACGATTGGCCACTCGTCTGCCTGACTGCGAGATAGAGCAGGGAGACGCGCGCGACGTGGATATTCTTAAGAACAGCAACATACGTCAGTATGATGCCTTTCTCGCTCTCTCGGACTCCTCGGAGACCAATATCTTGGCATGTCTTACGGCGAAAGAATTCGGCATATGTAAAACGGTAGCCGATGTGGAGAATCTTCAATTTATTTCCCAGGCAGAAAACCTTAATATCGGCACGACTATAAATAAGAAGCTGATAGCTTCTTCCCGTATTTTTAAATTGTTGCTTGATGCCGATGTAGACAATGTCAAGAGTCTTGCCCTCGCTGACGCTGAAGTGGCAGAGCTTACGGTGAGGAAGAATGCAAAAATCACTCATCATGCAGTGAAAAATCTGCGTCTGCCATATGGCATGACGTTAGCAGCAGTAATTCAGGATGGAAAATGCTCGCTTGTGAATGGCGATACACGCATACAAAACGGTGACGGCGTTGTGGTCTTCTGTCTCAACGGCACAATCCACAAAGTGGAGCGATGGTTTAACTAAGATGCTTATCATATTGATATAGTGATTAATGTGGGCTTATAAATAATCATTGTTTTGTTTTCAACGCGAAGATACATAAACATTGTGATGCTGCTGCGCATCATAGGATGGCTACTGCTCATAGAGGCGGTATTCATGTGCATACCTGCACTTACTGCTTTTATTTATCATGAGACAAGTTTCAGCGCCTTTCTTATCGGTGCGGGCATATGTCTGGGTGCCGGGCTTGCGCTTATGAGTCTGCGCCCCTCAAGCAAGGAAATGCGCAGACGCGAGGCCATGATGCTCACTACTATGGTGTGGGTAGTGTTCTCAATTTTCGGTATGGTGCCATATCTGGTAGAAGGATCACATTTTTCGGTAACCGATGCGTTTTTTGATGCTGTAAGCAGTTTTACCACCACAGGAATGTCGGCAGTGCCAAGCATTGATGCTCTTCCACGCAGTTTTATCATGTGGCGAGGTGTTATGCAATGGATAGGAGGAATGGGAATAATACTTTTTACCCTTGCCGTGTTGCCCATGCTTAATTATCAGGGAGGCATGCAGATGTTTAATGCCGAGGTTACAGGCATTACGCATGACAAGCTGCGCCCCCGCGTGTCATCTACTGCCAAGTCACTGTGGTTGCTTTATTTCACTCTGACTCTGATGCTCATGCTCTTGTTGTGGCTTGCAGGCATGACTGAATTCGATGCCATATGCTACGGGCTTTATACGATGTCTACAGGCGGTTTTGCCACAACAGATGCCGGTATACATGGATATAACTCTGTCTTGATCAAAGTGATCTTCTGCGTGTTCATGCTGCTTGGCAGTATTAATTTCTCCGTCCTGTATCAAGTGTGCAGAGGACAATTCCGCATTTTCAAGAGAAATACTGCCCTTAAATGGTTCTTGTCGGTAATCCTTGTATCTACGATTATTATGGCAGTCAGCGTATGGCACAGAGGTCTATATCATGATATTTCGGATATTACGATCGACCCCTTGTTTCAGACTATTTCTGTGATTTCTTCCACCGGATTGCTTGAGCCGGACTTTTCTTCATGGGGTGCTCCTGTGCTGTGTGTAATAGTGGCTCTGATATTCATAGGAGGATGTGCCGGCAGCACGAGCGGCGGAGCCAAGGTAGACCGTATAGTAGTGTGCTTCAAGAATATACGCAATGAGTTTTACCGTATCATGCACCCCAATGCAGTGCTTACTGTGAGGATCAACGGGCATGGCACATCTGAGGTGATTGTGCAAAAGGCCATAGTTTTCCTCATTCTTTATGTAATGATAATTTTGGCGGGAGGCGTTGTCTTGCTATTTGCAGGCATACCTATGGATAGAGCATTTCTTGCCGTGCTGGAATGTATTTCCAATACCGGACTTAGTGTGGATCTGGATGGAACTCCGACGCACATTTCCGCCCTTCCTGATGTAGCCAAATGGACACTGATGTTTGTGATGCTTGTAGGCCGTCTTGAATTATATACGGTTCTGCTTATCTTTACACCTATCTTTTGGAAACGATAGAAGGTTGTGCATCTAATGTAAATCTTCCCAAAAAAATACAAAAGGCAGGAATTTCTCTGACCTATTCTCGAAATAATTTCGTAACTTTGTAGACTTTTACGACATCAATGGATAGATACGAATCATATAATCCTGATATAGACTTAACCTATGGCCCCGATGAAGCTGATCTTACGTATGGAGAGGATTCTTCGGATACCTGTGTGGCGGATTCCGGGGCAGATCGCGCATCTGCGTCGAAAAAAGGACGCACGCAGAAGAAGCGTGTTGCGCCAAAGAGGAAATCGAAGCGCAAGGAGAATACAGCTCTTGGATTTTCTCAGTTGACAGAGGATATTAAGAGATTTTTAACCGATGCCCGCACTCGTGCGGCAGTAGGCATAGCAGCATTATTGTTTGGAGCCTATCTGCTGATAGCGTTTATTTCATTTACTTCAGCTGGATTTCATGACCAGAGTCAGGTGCGCAATCTTGCGACAGGCCAGGCATCTTCGATTGAGAATGTAGCAGGGGAGGGTGGAGCACGGATATCGGAATTGCTGATAGATGACTCATTCGGCCTGGCATCAATTGTTGTAATACTATGGCTTATAGGGGTGTCATTCAAGCAGTTTGGCCTTATACGCTTCAAGATAGTAAATTTTACAATAAAATGCCTGGTTGCTTTGGTGACCACGTCGCTCATAGTGGGACTCCTTACCATAGGACTTGACTCTCATTTTATGTGGGGCGGTGCGCATGGATATTATATAAATGAGACAATTATCCATTTCGTAGGCTGGTATGGAGCCGCATTACTCTGCATATTGCTGCTTGCCTTGTTTTTTCTTATATGTCTGTATGACATTTATAGATATTTCAAGGGGATATATATGCGGCGCAGAGCCGTGCGGCTTGCCCGTATTGAAGCTGAAGAGAAGCAGCGCGAGCTTGAGCGGCGTATAGCCGAGATGCATGCGCTTGAAGAGGAGAGAGATGCATTGTCTGAGGTAGAGCGTCTTAACGCACTTGCTGAAGAGGGCCTTACGTTCAGAAGCGATGACATGCCCGAGGCAGCTCCTTATGAAAATGAAGATGAAGCAGAGACTCTGGCCGACAAGGCGCTTGAAGAAGCCCCTGAGCCGAGTGAAGGAGAGTTGCATCACAACACTCTTAATGATGAGGCCGACGCATCATCTGTAGAAAAGACGGAGGAAATAAGCATCGAAGGAGACGGCTCTGTCATGACGGTGACAGTCAATGAGATAAGTAAGGCGCAAGGGAGCATTGTGCCGGCAACAGTGTTGCCCGGAGACTCGGATGAATATGATCCGCGCGCAGAATTGTCACGATATGAGTTTCCGCATAGCGACTTGCTTGTCGAGTCAGACTCCAGAATCACAGTTGATCAGGATGAGCAGCTGGAGAATCAGGAACGCATACGCAGCACTCTTGCTGATTTCGGCATAACGATTACTGAAATAAGTGCCACAGTAGGCCCTACAGTTACTTTGTATGAGATTAAGCTCGACTCAGGTGTGCGCATCAACCGTGTCAGAAATCTTGGAGATGACATAGCATTGTCATTGGCTGCCATAGGAGTGCGTATAATAGCTCCTATTCCGGGTCGTGGCACAGTAGGTATAGAAGTTGCCAATAAAGACCCTCAGACGGTCTCGATGCGTACGATCATAGAGTCTCGTAAGTATCATGAATGTAAGTATGAACTGCCAATAGCGATAGGATCCACGATAGATAATCAGGTCTATATAGCAGATCTCACCAAGATGCCTCACCTGCTTGTGGCAGGTGCTACAGGTCAAGGTAAGTCAGTGGGCCTTAACGCCATGATAGCTTCATTGCTATATAGAAAGCATCCATCGGAGCTTAAATTTGTGCTGGTAGACCCCAAGATGGTGGAGTTTTCACTGTATCGCGCGCTTGAGCGACACTACCTTGCGAAGCTTGCAGATGAGGAGGACGCAGTCATCACTAAGCCGGAGAAGGTGGTTGCCACGCTCTCAAGCCTGTGTGTGGAGATGGACGCGCGTTATGAATTGCTGAAAGCTGCCGGCGTGAGAAACATAAAGGAGTATAATGCAAAGTTTCGCAAGCGCGTGTTAAATCCCGAGAAAGGCCATAGATTTATGCCATATATTGTGGTGATTGTCGATGAGTTTGCCGATCTTATAATGACAGCGGGAAAAGAAGTGGAGACCCCCATAGCGCGTCTGGCCCAAAAAGCGCGTGCGATAGGCATTCATGTCATTCTTGCTACTCAGCGCCCGTCGGCAAATGTCATCACAGGCGTGATCAAGGCCAATTTCCCGGCCAGAATGGCCTTTAAAGTCGCTTCAGGCATTGACTCCAAGACAATTCTTGATTCCACAGGAGCGCAGCAGCTCATAGGTCGTGGCGACATGCTCATTTCCAATAATTCTGAAATAGAGCGAGTGCAGTGTGCCTTTATTGACACGCCTGAAGTGACAGCCATATGTGAGCATATAGCATCTCAGCCCGGTTATCCTCATGCCTTGATTCTTCCCGAGCCCCTTGTCAGCGGAGAAGGTATCGATGGTGGTGGAGAAGGAGTGCCATTTGGTGATAGAGATCCTCTGTTTGAAGAAATAGCACGCTTGATTGTCACCTCCAATACAGCCTCTACATCATCGTTGCAGCGTCGCTATTCCATAGGATATAACCGCGCAGGAAAGATAATGGATCAGATGGAGGCTGCAGGAATTGTAGGCCCCTCGCAAGGGGGTAAACCAAGGCAGGTATTGGTAGATCCTATCACTCTTGAAAGTATACTCAGCAGTATTTAAAGATCAGTTCAAATATATTTTTAAAGCATCTTGATAAATTTTATTATGAACAGACTATCAGGCAGGATTCTTTTGTTGCTGGCATTGATATTAGCAATTGTGCCTGCATATGCCGTGAATGCGTCTCAGGTGCTTGACAGGGCCGCTTCGTCGCTTGCCAAATCTCGGGGGGTGACAGCCGATTATACACTGGTATCCGGCAATTCACGCCAGGCCGGATCCATTAAATCAAAGGGCAAAAAATTTGTCATCACAGCCGGAGGAGTCACTACATGGTATGACGGTCACACTCAATGGAATCTTAATTCGGATTCAGGAGAAGTGACTGTGTCGGCTCCCACAATGCAGGAGCTCGCCACAGGCAATCCATATTTGCTTGTCACATCATATAAGACCCATTACAGCATCAAGCCTCTTAAAAGCAAGATTCCCGGCACTTATGCCATACAGCTTTTGCCAAAGAGTGCGCAGAATCCTGTAAGGCAGGCTGTGATATACATACGCAGTGCCGACTACATGCCGTGTCGTCTTGATGTGACACCTCGTAAGGGCCCGGCTACAAGCGTCATGATAACATCCATCAAAAAGGGAGTCTCGCTGGCTGATAGCGACTTTGTGTTTCCCAAGTCTCGCTATCCTAAAGCAGAGGTGATCGATCTGCGATAAGAATCAAGTAGTTCTAATTACACAAACTTTATACATTTTTATATTACATGGATACCACAAAGACACGATGCCTTATCATAGGCTCCGGCCCTGCCGGGTACACTTCCGCTATTTATGCAAGCCGTGCCAACCTCAAGCCTATCCTTTTTGAAGGTATGCAGCCTGGCGGCCAGCTCACTATGACTACAGAGATTGAGAATTTCCCCGGATATCCCGAGGGAGTGACCGGCACTGAAATGATGGATCAGATCAAGGCGCAGGCGCTCCGTTTTGGTGCAGATATAAGGCAACAAGCCATTGAGTCGGTGGATTTATCATCACGGCCTTTCCTGGTAAAAAGTGACAATGGCGATTATTTCGAGGCCGAAACGATAATTATAGCCACAGGGGCCTCTGCAAAATACCTCGGTCTTCCCGATGAGGAGAAGTATCGTGGCATGGGTGTGAGCGCATGTGCAACCTGTGACGGCTTCTTCTACCGCAAGAAGAAGGTGGCTGTAGTGGGTGGTGGCGATACCGCTTGTGAGGAGGCTCTCTATCTCAGCACACTTGCCAAGGAAGTATACCTCATTGTGAGAAAGGATCATCTCAGGGCTTCCAAGGTGATGCAGCGTCGAGTGATGGATACTGCCAACATACATGTGCTCTTTAACACCAACACCGTAGGTCTGTATGGTGAAGATGGAGTGGAAGGCGCGCATCTCGTGCGTCATAAGGGCACAGCTCAAGAAGAGTTATACGATATAGAGATCGATGGCTTTTTCCTGGGTATAGGTCATAAGCCTAACACATCGCTCTTTGAGCCCCACATTGCGCTCGATCACAATGGATATATCAAGACATTTGATGATACCACTGCAACTAATATCCCCGGCGTGTTTGCAGCAGGTGATGTGGCCGATCCTCGCTACAGACAGGCGATCACAGCTGCCGGCATGGGCTGCAAGGCTGCTATCGATGTGGAGAGGTTCCTCCTTGAGCAATCCTGACAACAATCATTATATTGACTGAAGAACAAAACGTAATCCCTTTCTCATTTTCATGACTACACAAGAGGAAAAACAATACCGTATTGACAGTCGGTATCTACGCATGGCTTTCATATGGGCTGAGAATTCTTATTGTCAGCGTCGGCGGGTAGGAGCTTTATTGGTAAAGAACAACATGATCATATCCGATGGATTTAATGGCACGCCTTCCTCATTCCCCAATGTATGTGAAGATGAGCAAGGGGTTACGCGTCCTTATGTGCTGCATGCTGAAGCCAATGCAATCACGAAAGTAGCCCGCAGCAATAACTCAAGCGAGGGCAGTACTTTGTATGTTACCACTTCGCCGTGTATGGAGTGTTCAAAATTAATAATTCAAGCCGGCATAAGGCGGGTTGTGTATGCTGATGAGTATCGTATCACAGATGGCCTTTCGCTGCTCCGTGATGCTGGCGTTGAAGTTATTCATTTATCATTGGGAGATGAATAGGAAACTACTTGGGGCAGCACTGACCGCGATAGCTGCTTTTCTGATATTTACGGTAGGTATTCTCATAGGTCGGTCGCTGTTCAGCGGCTCGCCGTCTTATGACAATACCAAGTTGGATGCCGTGATGAGTCTCGTGCGTGAACAATATGTCGATACAGTGAATGATGAGACACTCACGGACATGGCCGTAACATCGCTTATGCGCAGCCTTGATCCGCATTCGGAATATATACCCAAGAAAGATCTTCAGGCAGTCAACGAAGATCTCGACGGGAGTTTCAGCGGCGTGGGCATCTCTTTTCAGATAGTGCAGGATACAGTGACTGTAGTTGAAGCCATCACCGGTGGGCCGGCTGAAAAGGTAGGAATAATGGCTGGCGACCGAATATTATCGGCAAATGGAAAGAGCCTTGCAGGAAATGGAGTTTCGAATGAAGATGTATTCAAGACTTTGCGAGGGAAAAAAGGGACTCGCGTAAGTCTTGACATATTGCGTCCGGGTTCAACCAAATCGCAACCGTTCAGTCTTATTCGTTCTGATATTCCTGTAAATTCTGTCGATGCAGCCTATGTCATGGATGATGGACTTACCGGCTATATCAAGCTGTCGAAATTTACACGTAATACATATAAGGAATTTTTAGATGCCATATCTAAGCTTGATGCGGAAGGGGCCAAGCGACTTATTCTCGATTTGCGCAATAATCCCGGCGGATATCTGGATCAGGCAGCACTCATAGCGAATGAGTTTTTGAGGCCAGGCTCCATGATAGTCTACACAAAGTCGCGCACTCCTGAAAATAAGCTTGAGATGACGGCCGATGGCACGGGTTCGCATCAGCTTACTCCTTTGGCCGTGATAATTAATGAGTATTCGGCTTCAGCATCTGAGATCATAGCCGGAGCCATTCAGGATAATGACAGAGGCGTGATAGTGGGCAGAAGATCTTTTGGCAAGGGCCTGGTTCAGAATCAGACAATGTTACCTGATTCCTCTGCTATTCGCCTGACTGTAGCAAGATATTATACTCCTTCCGGACGCAGTATCCAGAAAGAATATAAGATAGGGGAGAGCAGCACCTATGAATTGGATATTTTAGAGCGTTATAACAGAGGAGAATTCTATCATCTTGATTCGATAAGGCTTGATAAGACAAAGGCTTTCCGCACGGCATCGGGCCGCATAGTCTACGGTGGTGGCGGTATAATGCCCGATGTATTTGTGCCCGAAGACACGACCCAGATCACATCCTGGTATATGGCGGTAAACAACGCCGGTCTGATTCAGCAGCATGCATTTGCATTGGCCGATCGTTATCGCCCTCTCATGCGTGGAGTGAAAGATACGGAGCAGGTACTGCGCATTTTGCCCGCAGATGCCAGGCTTGTAGAGCAGTTTGCCGAATTTGCCGAAAGCAAAGGAGTGCCGGCAAGATGGTATTATATAAATATATCGGCACCTTTGGTAGCATCTCAACTCAAAGCATTTATAGTAAGAGATATACTTGGATATGACAGCTTTTTTGAAATATTTAATGCAGATGACCGAACAATCAATATAGCAAGGGATGTTTTAGAGAAAGGTAAATTACCCACAAAGACAATAAGCAGATAAATTACCATGAACCACACGGAAAAGACACAATTGCGCCGTTCTATAAAGAATATGCGCCTGATGCTTTCAGAATCGGAGCGAGCTATCGCATCCAAAGCTATTTTCGACCGACTTGAGCAGACCGCTCAATTCATGATGGCGACACGCATACTTATGTATCATGCTTTGCCTGATGAAGTGGACACACGTGTGTTTCTTGATAAGTGGTCTTCTCACAAACAATTTTTCTTGCCACGTGTAAATGGCGTCAATCTTGAGATATTGCCTTACGACCGCTCTCGATTGGAATTAGGCTCATTTCACATAGAAGAACCTACAGGTGATGATCTCACAGACCCCTCCACGCTTGAACTGATCATAGTGCCGGCTGTGGCCTATGATCGCCGAGGCAATAGATTGGGACGAGGTAAAGGCTACTATGACCGTCTCTTGTGTGAGACCGATGCATGCAAGGTAGGTGTTGCTTATGAATTTCAAGTATTGGAAGAGATTCCGGCAGAGCCTCATGATGTGCCTGTAAATATAGTAATAACTGATGCCGGCACATATCTCACCAGTTAAGTAAAGGATGACTATCTCACTCGTGGGGCTATCCACCCTTCATGCACTTGGCTTGCAGGCGCTTATCAAGGAGTCATATCCCGGGAATCATGTGATTATTCCTGCAATGTCAGCATCTGATGAAACATGGCAGTCGGCCGACGGCTTTATTGTATCGGCTACCGCCTTGGCTTCATATGCGCCATTCTTTATGCCCCGCCTGTCGCAGATTTTATTGCTGTCATCTGCTCCAGTGCTTGAGTCGGGACGTGGATTGCCTGTGCTTTCACCTCTTGCCTCAAGAACAGAAATATTAGCTGCCATATCGCGTCTCAAGACAACTGCGAAGGCGTTGCCCCGCAAATCGCATGATGATATGCAGCCCAAGGCAGAGGCGCTACCGCTTACCCGCAGGGAGCTTGATGTGATGCGTCTCACAGCGCGTGGAGCTGCTGCAAAGGAAGTTGCGTCGCAGTTAGGGATATCGGTCAACACCGTGCTCACTCACCGCAAAAATATTACAGATAAGCTCGGGATTCACGGCACTCCGGCGTTGATATACTTTGCTCTGAAGCATCAGATACTGTGATTCCTATTTTGTTTTATAAAAATTTTGCAGTGTGCAAAAAAAGACTTAAATTTGACCCGTAAAAATATAATTTAAATATAGAATTAAATACTCACAAACGATTATGGCACTTCAATTTACAGATGAAACAGCCCGCGAGGCCATTGCCTCAGGCAAGCCCGTAGTAATTGATCTTTGGGCAGAATGGTGTGGCCCCTGTCTCAAACTTGGCCCGGCTGTAGAACAGCTTGCAGAAGAATTTGAGGGTAAGGCAATTGTAGGAAAGCTCAATGTAGATGAAAATGATGAGATTTCATCACAGTTCCGTGTGCGTAACATCCCCACTGTTCTTTTCATTAAAGACGGCGAGCTTAAAGATCGCACTGTAGGCCTTGTCTCTATTGATGAGCTGCGTGCAAAGCTTCAGCCGCTTCTTTGATATAATATGTAAATTTATTGACATTGTTTAACCCCGGCACAGAAAAGCATGCCGGGGTTAAACAATGTTTGTATAAGAGTTGTTTACTCTTAAAAATAACTCTTATACTATGAAGCACACATTTACAATTCTTACGTTTGTATGCGCCTTGTTGTGCATACCGTCAATCGCACATGCCAATAAGCTATATATTATACCCGCAGACGCGTCGGGCAATATAGTAAGGAATGCTGATGGCGATTATCCTGATAAGCAGGCATTGACAGAAAGTGCCGATGAAGTGTATACCATCAATGCAGTGGATCTTCCATCAGGCAAATTCGCAATCTACGCATATGCGGATGATACCCAAGAGTCCACATTTTATGCCACGGCATCCTGGGCAGTGTCGCCTATACCTCCAAGTTATCCCAGTCCGCTTATACTTGCGGTGACGGGATCGTTGATAACCCTTGCAGAGTCAGGTACATATGATATAGAGTTCTACTCGCGTAACATAGAGGGTATCTCTTCACACATGCTCATCGCCACTCCTACAACGCCTGATATGGCGCACTATCCGTCGCAAATATATCTTGTAGGGGAGAATAATGATGTGGTAACTCTTACCGGAAATCCTCATGAAGGCATTTATTATGCACTTGTCACTCCTCCTGCGACATTTAAAATTTCATATGAACCCCGGGTAAGTGAGGATGCTTTTATATTCGGGCCTGCCGGAGGGGGTAATGGCAATGTACCATTGAATGCCAATGAATCGGTAGCAATAGCATATGCTACAGGCACGAATGCAACTTTTACAGTGCAGCCATCAGCCATAAAGGCTCATACATCGCATATGGTAGTCAATCTCGCAGCCGGATACATACTTGCCACCACAGAGATCCCTACGGGAATTGATAAAGTGATAACAGACGGAGATAAATCTATGTATTATACACTTGCCGGAGTTCCGCTCCGCGGAGAGCCTGACTCATCTGGCGTATATCTGCGGGTACAAGGCGGAAGCATCAGCAAGATTTTAATTCCGTGAGCGCAAATATTGATAATCTCTAATTGGAGGACTTGCATGGATGAATTAAAACTATGCAGGTTCTCCAATTCGCCATTTTGGAGCGAATTGCAATGCTTGATTTGGATGAGCGTGTGTAAAAATTTTGAAACACGGAAATTTCTTATTAACTTTGCACGTTAAAAGTGGGTTCTGTGTCCACTATTCAGCGATTTAGTAATTTCGATAATAAGATTCGATAATAAGATATGTACAGGACAGCTACATGCGGAGATCTTCGCCTCTGTGATCAGGGCAAGGAAGTGACTCTTTCCGGGTGGGTGCAGCGCTCCCGTAAATTGGGCGCAATGACATTTGTGGATATGCGTGATCGTTATGGTATCACTCAAGTGGTTTTTAATCAGGAAATCAATCCTGAACTATGCGAGGATGCCGCCCGGCTCGGCAGGGAATATGTAGTGCAGGTGACGGGCAAGGTTGCCGAGCGCACCTCAAAGAATCCTCATCTTCCCACCGGCGATATTGAGATAATCGCCTCATCTCTCAAGGTGCTTAATAAGAGCGAGATACCTCCATTCACTATTGAGGAGAACACAGATGGCGGTGATGATTTGCGCATGAAATACCGTTATCTTGACTTGCGCAGACCAGGTCTTCGTGCGAATATAGAGCTGCGTCATCGCATGGCTCATGAGATACGGCGCTATCTTGACGCTAACGGTTTCCTGGAAATAGAGACTCCGATTCTTGTCAAGAGCACACCTGAGGGCGCCAGGGATTTTGTGGTGCCTTCACGTATGAATCCGGGTGAATTCTATGCCCTGCCCCAGAGTCCTCAGATATTCAAGCAGCTGTTGATGGTGAGTGGATTCGACAGGTATTTCCAATTGGCCAAATGTTTCCGCGACGAGGATTTGCGCGCCGACCGTCAGCCTGAATTTACCCAGGTAGACTGCGAAATGAGTTTTGTAGAGCAGGAAGATGTCATACAAATGTTTGAGGGCTTGGTAAAACATGTTTTTAAACATGTCAAAGGTATAGATTTTGCTGAATCGTTTCCCCGCATGACATGGGCCGATGCTATGAAGTTTTACGGTTCTGATAAGCCGGACACCCGTTTCGGAATGACATTCGTAGAGCTTACAGATCTTGTGAAAGGTCATGGATTCGCTGTGATGGATGATGCCGAGCTTACTGCCGGCATATGTGTGCCGGGTTGCGCTTCATATACCCGCAAGCAGACTGATGAGCTCACAGATTTTGTAAAGCGTCCGCAGATAGGAGCCAAAGGACTTGTGTGGGTAAAATATGGCGAAGATAAAAGCGTAAAGAGTTCTGTAGGTAAATTCTTCAGTGAGGATGAGATAAAGACCTGGATTGATACTATGGGTGCCAATCCGGGAGATCTGCTTCTTATACTCAGCGGCCAGGTGGCCAAAACTCGGAAGGCTCTCGGCGAATTACGCCTGGAGATGGGCTCGCGCCTCGAATTGCGTCCCAAGAACGTGTTCTCACCCCTGTGGGTTATAGACTTCCCTCTGTTTGAGTGGGATGAAGAGACACAGCGTTATTATGCCATGCACCATCCGTTCACCGCGCCCAATCCGGAGGATATTCCGCTCTTGCGTTCCGACACGGGAAAAGTGAGAGCTACGGCTTATGACATCGTAATCAATGGCACAGAGCTGGGAGGAGGTTCGATACGTATTCATGACAGTGAGTTGCAGGATACAATGTTTGAGTTGCTCGGATTCACGCCGGAGAAAGCACAGGAGCAGTTTGGCTTCTTGATGAATGCATTCAAGTATGGCGCACCTCCCCATGGAGGCCTTGCTCTTGGATTTGACCGGTTTGTATCCATGCTTGCCGAGTTGGATTCGATACGTGACACAATGGCGTTCCCGAAAAACAATTCAGGCCGCGATGTGATGAACGAGTCACCTGCGCCGCTTGATCCTGCCCAGCTTGATGAACTGTGCCTCAAGCTTGTTTCAGACCAAGAATAGAATGCCTACGGTATCAGATATAATCAACGCCCTTGAGGCTTATGCCCCTCTGAGCTTACAGGAAAGCTACGACAATGCCGGGCTGCAGGTGGGCGAACCCGAAGCTAAGGCTACGGCCGCTCTGTTGTGTCTTGATGTCACGGAGCACTCAGTGGATGAGGCTATCGAGCGCGGCTGCTCAATGATAATCTCTCATCATCCCCTGCTGTTTGGCGGGGTGAGGAATGTGACATCATGCAATGAGCGCGGATGTATAATAATCAAGGCTTTGCGGGCTGGGATCTCGATATATTCAGCTCATACAAATCTTGATCGTGCAACTCATGGAGTGAGCATGGAGATAGCTGCTGCTTTGGGGTTGAATAATGTTAAGATACTTGAGCCTGATGATCGTGAGCCTCTCGTAGGGCTTGGAGCTGTGGGCGACATAGGGCCGATGCCCTCATTTGAGTTTTTGCGAAAAGTGAAAGAAGCTTTCGCAGTAAAATGCTTGCGTTATTCTTCATCGTTCTCATCTCTTATTGTGCGGAAAGTGGCCGTGTGTGGTGGGGCCGGTGCTTCATTGATACGTAAAGCTGTGGATTCCGGAGCAGACGCAATAGTGACCGGTGATGTGAAGTATCATGATTTCACGACTTGGGGCTCCAAGATCCTGATTGCCGACATAGGCCATTTTGAGAGCGAACTTTGCACCAAGAAGATGTTTCGCCACATATTGGCACATTCATTCCCGGATTTTCCCACATACCTTGCGGAGGATGAGGTTAATCCTATAAATACTCTTTAAAAAATCTACTTATATCCATAATATGGCTACCGAAACTAATAAGACAGATAAGGATCGCAGTGTGGAAGAACGCCTGAAGACTCTTTATGAGTTGCAGACCATTCTTTCAGAAATCGACCGTATCAAGATTCTGCGTGGCGAGCTCCCCAATGAAGTGAAAGATCTTGAGGATAATATCGCCCGTTATAATACTCGTGTCGAAAAGTATAATGAAGAGATCGCTCAGCTTAAGAAGCAGATTGCTTCGAAGACGGGTGAGATCAATGACCGTCAGGCGAAGATTGCCCGCTACAAGGAGCAGCAGGACAATGTGCGCAACAACAGGGAATTTGATTTCCTGAACAAGGAAATAGAGTTTGAGGGTCTGGAGATTGAGCTTGCCGAGAAGAACATACGAGAGTATAAGGAATCCTGTGAAGCCAAGGAGGCTGACATTGCCCGCACTAAGGAGGATCTTGCTGACGGCGAGCACATACTTTTGGAAAAACGTGCGGAGCTTGCAGATATTGTGAGCGAAACGAAAGCAGAGGAAGAGAATCTCCGCGCACGTGCTCTTGAGCTTGAGCCTCTGATTGATGCATATACTTTGGCCGCTTTCAAGCGAATTCGCAAGAATGCGCGTAATGGCCTGGGAATAGTGACGGTGCAGCGCAGTGCATGTGGCGGATGTTTCAACCGCATACCTTCGCAGCGTCAGCTTGAGATAAAGATGCACAAGAAAATTATAGTTTGTGAGTACTGTGGCCGTATCATGATTGACGCTCGTCTGGCAGGTATCGAGGAGGAAGTTGTGGAGACTCCTACCACCAAGCGTCGTTCTTCAAGAAGCAAATAATATCAAGTATAGTTAATAATGAAGAGTTCGATACATGTAATGTGTATCGAACTCTTCATTGTTACTTCAGGCACCACTATGAGATAGTGTCATTAGCCATAGGCAATAGAAGCATGAAGCATATATCTTTTTGGGGGAGGACTGGAAATTAGTGCATGAGTCAGATAAACTTACAGATCGCAATATAAAGCGTGGGAAGATTGCGGATAATAATATACTGGCTGACAAGGTACGTGGAGATTCAGATGGAGACGATAGAATCGACAAGGAATGGATTGATGGGAAATATGATACCGATGATTAAGCTAAGGGTAAATTACGTATGAGAAGTAATTCCGTACTTTGCCATGTGGTCTGGCAATTAAGATTTCAACAGAGTATGTAAAGATTCACGCAAGGGATAAGTTGAGATTTCGCACACCGATATGTCGTATCCGGAAAATGCGTTCGATAACATCACCAGGTTGTGAAACTTAATTATTAAATCTGTTTTCTTGTTTAAAATTTGGTTGAAACAAAAAAATCTCGTAACTTCGCATTGATAAAGAGAGTAAACGAATCTGTTTATTATACCCGAAAGTATTGTTTATTTTTCGGTTAAGACTGATCTAATTAATTAAATACCATAAGAATACATGGCACAACCTATTGCTGCGACACTCCGTGACAAGGCTTCGATGCGCTGGCTGGCGCTTGGCCTGTTGGCAGGAGCGATGTTCTGCTCTTACATTTTCATGGATGTACTGTCGCCTATCAAAGACCTGCTGCAATCCACTCGCGGATGGGATTCCACCGCATTTGGCACGATGCAAGGTTCAGAGACTTTCCTGAACGTATTTATCTTTTTTCTAATCTTTGCAGGAATTATTCTTGACAAGATGGGTGTTCGTTTCACCGCAGTGCTCTCAGGAGCTGTGATGCTGGTGGGAGCGACAATCAACTGGTATGCCCTTACTGATTCATTCTTGAGCAGTGGCTTGCATACATGGTTCACTGACAATCTCAACTATATTCCCGGTTTTGATGAACTTGGCATATCTCCTTTTTATAAGGGTATGCCGGCCTCGGCAAAGTTATCGGCCATAGGCTTTATGATCTTTGGCTGCGGAGTGGAAATGGCAGGTATTACAGTGAGTCGCGGTATTGTGAAGTGGTTCAAAGGCCGAGAAATGGCTTTGGCCATGGGCTCGGAAATGGCACTCGCCCGTCTTGGTGTTGCCACATGTATGATATTTTCCCCGATGTTTGCGAAAATGGGTGGAGATATAAGTGTGAGCCGCTCGGTAGCATTCGGAGTAGTGCTGCTTATGATCGCCCTGATCATGTTTATTGTCTATTTCGTTATGGATCGAAAACTTGATTCACAGACGCATGAGGCAGAAGAAAAAGATGATCCGTTTAAAATCTCCGATCTCGGGAAGATATTGTCAAGTCTCGGTTTTTGGCTCGTTGCACTGCTTTGCGTGTTGTATTATTCGGCTATCTTCCCGTTCCAGAAATATGCTGTCAACATGCTTCAGTGTAATATACACTTCGATCCTCTTCCCTCTGACTCTTTCTGGCTTACGGAGACCGTGACCTACATTCAGTATGTAATCATGCTTGTAGTGGCAGCTGCCGCGTTTGCGGGCAACTTTGCAAAGAACACGGCAGTGAAATGCGGCCTGTTCATACTCTCCATAGTCTCTTTGGTAGTTTATTGCTGGATGGGCTATATGCAGCAGAGCGCGGGGGCTATTTTCGCCGTCTTCCCCTTGCTGGCTGTGGGAATAACTCCGATCTTAGGAAAATTTGTAGACCATAAGGGTAAAGCCGCCTCAATGCTTGTGCTTGGCTCATTGCTCCTGATAGGCTGTCATCTCACGTTTGCATTCATTCTGCCTCAGTTCAAGGATAATGCCGTGCTTGGCGTGTCGATAGCCTACATTACTATCCTCGTGCTTGGTGCCTCATTCTCTCTTGTGCCTGCCTCATTGTGGCCCTCAGTGCCCAAGCTGGTAGATGCAAAGATCATCGGTTCGGCCTATGCGCTTATCTTCTGGATTCAAAATATAGGTCTGTGGCTTTTCCCGATGCTCATAGGCAAGGTGCTCACTTCTACGAATACTGATATTGAGGCTCAGGTGGCATCCGGCCAGATGACCCCGGAAGTCGCATCAATAAGCTATAATTACACGTGGGCACTTGTGATGCTTGCATGTCTTGGCGCAGCGGCTCTTGTCATAGGTCTCTTTCTGAAGATAGTTGACCGCAAGAAGCATCTTGGCCTTGAGCAGCCCAACATACGTCCTTCAGCCGAGGTGGCGGAGTCGGAGATGCTTGCTGCAGAAGAATGATCGTGATATTATATAATTTTTGCGGGGTAAAGCGTTATATATCTATATAGCGCTTGCTCCGCAAATTCATTTTATTTATGAAAACAGGCTTATTCCGATATATATCCATTACTCTGTTCCTCTATCTTGCCTTAGTGGCCGGGGCTGAGACTGTGAGCCAACGTGAGGCTAAGCGTATTGCCGTAAAGTTTTTCAATGCGGCGTATGGTCAGGTAATGGCTGAACCGAGGTACGTGTATAACGGGAAGAGGTTTACGACAGATCGCCTATTTTCACCTTTCTATGTATATAATTGTCCAGCCGGGGGATTTGTTGTGATATCGGCTGAGAACAAAGCATATCCGGTATTAGGATATTCTCTGTCAGACACCTTCGACCCTGATCATGTGGGTGAGACTACTGCCGCATTGTTGAAGTTATATGCCTCTCATATAGAGAATATCAGGTATGATTCATCGATACCGCATGAAGCAATACAGGCGTGGCAGAATATACCAGAGTATATACATGCCATGCTTACTGCTACGGATAATGAGGAGCATGAGGCTGTTTATTCAATTGAAGAAGCCAAGAACATGTTGCAGCTGACTGCTGAAGATGATGCTATGTCTGTCTCAGGCTTGTACTCTCCGGAACAATGGTCGGACTTAGTCAGCGAAGAGCTTGCCAGGCGTAAGTCTGTGCCATTAGGGCTTTTGTCAGCCGAAGGAATTGTTCCCCTTGTCATAAGGGGGCATAAGGGGGACTATTTTCGGTTTTCTCTTGATGGTGGCAATGATCAGCTTTGGCGCTTACTTCCCACGGAAATTAT
The DNA here is from genome assembly GCA_910579305.1 of uncultured Muribaculaceae bacterium. Taxonomy (GTDB): domain Bacteria; phylum Bacteroidota; class Bacteroidia; order Bacteroidales; family Muribaculaceae; genus Lepagella. The sequence continues at coordinate 53,361 of CAJTTA010000003.1, read as the reverse complement.
AAGTGGAGGAGAAATGGCCGTTTTGGATAATGTGCATGTGTCTGAAGAGCCTGTTGAGGAAGAAGAGCCATTTGCATTTTTTGACTCCTTTACAGTCGAGACGCAGAAGGAATATGCAGCTGACAGGGCTTCAATAGAAAATGCCCTTGTTATAAATGAACCGAGAGTGAGCTGGCAGGGATTAGGGCATTATACAGTGACTCTTCCGGAGGGAGTAGAGAGCGTGCGGGTGTATTCGCTTGACGGTACGCAGGTTTATTCCGAGAAGTTCAGAGAGACACATGTAGCGCATCTCAATCTTTCCGAGCTGCCCACAGGCTTTTATTTTGCAGTGATTTTCGGCCAATCCGGATTGCCGTTTAGTATAAAATTATTCAGGTAGTTGTATTTTGCTTATGAAAATATATAATTCCAAACTATATGTGGGTATAGCTCTGATCATAATCATAGCGCTGATATGTGTTACCTTTAAACTAAGGGTAACCTGGTGGAGTTTTATAGATATATTCTTTTTCTTCATAGCAGCGTTCTCTCAGCTGATGGCGCTCACTCTTGGTGCGAAAATTCCTCCGGCAGGGGCAAAATTGTCGATGATCGCATTTATTTCATTGTTGCTTGGTGGCGTGGCATTGATAGGAGAGGCTATAGCATGGTCTGTAATATTATAACTGAAAAATGCAAAGAGGGAGGCAGAAATCGCAGTTACTTCTAAACGATATCGGGCCTTTGGCTTTTTGCAGAAAAATTATTAATTTTGTAATCGTTTCATTTTAACCGCATCTACTACAATGAAAGGAATCAAGACAAGATTGGCCATAATGAACTTTCTCGAGTTTGCCGTATGGGGAAGTTACCTGGTGTGCCTCGGCAATTATCTTGGTCGAGCAGGTCTTGGCAACGATATTGCTCTTTTTTACTCTGTGCAAGGCATAGTATCCATCTTCATGCCTGCCATTATGGGGGTGATAGCTGACAAATACGTGCAGCCTCAGAAGCTGCTTGGATATTGTCATTTCATGGCAGCGATATTCATGCTCGGAGCCTGGTACTACGGGGTGGGGCATACTACTCTTGATTTCTGGCCATTTTTCACTCTTTATACATTGAGTGTGGCATTCTTCATGCCCACGATAGCGCTTGCCAACACAGTTGCATTCTCGCTATTGAAGTCAAGGGGACTTGATACAGTGAAGGATTTCCCTCCTATCCGTGTTTTCGGCACAGTGGGATTCATTGCTGCGATGTGGTTTGTAAATTGCTTTTACATGAATGACGGGTCAGTCGGACTTTCTCTTGTAAATCCAGGCGGAGCCAGTGCTGACCCACGTTTTCAGTTCACGGTCAATCAGCTACTGGTCAGCTCTATTATAAGTCTTGTCTTATTTCTTTATTGTCTATGCCTGCCTCAATGTGCTTGTGCCGGCAAGGGAGTGCAGGGCAAGGGGCTCATTGCAGCGCTGGGGCTTGACGCCTTCAAGCTCTTCCGCCAGAAGAAGATGGCTCTGTTCTTTATCTTCTCAATGTTCCTTGGCGTGTCATTGCAGATCACTAATGGTTTTGCCACTCCGTTCATCTCAAGCTTCAAGGCTATGCCGGAGTATATGGATTCATTTGGAGCCAACAATGCCACGTTGCTTACATCATTATCACAAATCAGCGAGGCCCTATGTATTCTGCTTATCCCATTTTTCCTTAAGCGGTTTGGCATAAAGAAGGTTATGATGATTGCTATGGCAGCATGGGTATTGCGTTTCGGATTCTTTGGAATAGGCAATCCCGGCAGCGGAGTATGGCTGTTCATTCTCTCGATGATAGTATATGGCGTAGCTTTCGATTTCTTCAATGTTTCAGGTGCGCTCTTTGTAGAGCAGGAGACTTCTCCCAATATAAAGGCATCTGCACAAGGGCTTTTTATGCTGATGACCAATGGTATAGGCGCTACATTCGGAACACTTGCCGCAGGTGCTGTGGTCAATTATTTCTGCTCATGGCGGGAGGTGGACGGCAGTGCCTATCAGCTTGGCATACCCGGCACATGGGGCTGGGAGGGTGCTTGGCTTATATTCGCCCTTTATGCGGCAGTAGTACTTGTGTTGTTTGCTCTGCTGTTTAAGTACAAGCATGTGCCGGAGCGTATTACGCGAAATGAAGTAGCTCCTGCGGCCGGTGATCCGGAGGGTATGACTGACATGTGAAGCAACAAGACAAAAGATGATACAGTTCTATTTGCCGGAAGTAGATTCCTATCCCATATTGCCTGCTGCGGAGAGCGGGCATTGTGTACGTGTATTGCGCATGCGAGAGGATGATGAACTTGTGTGTGTGGATGGTAAAGGGCATCGTTTTCTTTGTCGCATAATTGATCCTCATCCCAAGCATGTGGCTCTTCAGGTGATAGAGAGTGAGTATGTGCCTAAGCATTGGGGGTGCAGAATTTCTCTCGCCATAGCGCCAACCAAGAATCTTGACCGTATGGAGTGGATGGCAGAGAAATGCACCGAAATGGGTATAGATGACATCTGGCCGGTGAAATGCGTCCATAGCGAGAGAAAAGAGCTTAAGACGGAGCGCATTGGTAAGATTCTGATCTCTGCAATGAAGCAGAGTCTCAAGACCATGCTTCCCGCTCTCTCTGAAATGAAGCCTCTGGAGGAACTGCTTGTGCAGGATTTGCCGGGGCAGAAATTCATATGTTATTGTGCTGATGATATTCCACGCAGAGAATTCAGCAAGGAATATATTCCCGGCAGCGATGTAACAATATTAATAGGACCGGAGGGAGATTTTTCTCCTGAAGAAGTCGAAATGGCGTTGCAATATGGATGGATGCCTGTGTCGCTTGGGCATAGTAGATTGCGTACAGAAACAGCAGCAGTCTTTGCCGTAGCGGCAGTGCATTCCGTCAATCAGCGTTTTATATAAATCATTAAAACAGCCTGTAGATACTATAAATATGGATCTGACTCAATATCTCTCATCCTCCAAGAGTAATAATTTCTTTCTCCTTGCCGGCCCTTGCGTAATTGAAAGCGAAGAGATGGCTTTTCATATAGCTTCATATCTTAAGGAGATATGTGAATCGTTGGATATTCCATTGGTTTTTAAGGGCAGTTATCGTAAGGCCAATCGCTCCAGGCTTGACTCATTTACAGGTATAGGAGATGAGAAAGCATTGAATATATTGGCAACTGTGCGCAGAGAACTCGGCATCCCTGTGGTGACGGACATTCATGAGAGTCATGAGGCGGCTATGGCAGCCGAGTATGTTGACATGCTTCAGATCCCGGCCTTTCTGTGCAGACAGACAGAATTGTTGGTGGCTGCGGCCCGCACAGGGAAGTATATCAATATCAAGAAAGGACAGTTTCTTTCACCGCAATCCATGTCGCATGCGGTGGAGAAGGTGAGAGCTGCAGGTGGAACTGCGGTATCTGTTACTGACAGAGGTACTTCATTTGGCTACACTGATCTGATAGTGGATTTCAGAGGAATACCTGTTATGCAGGAGGCATGTAAGTGTCCGGTAATAATGGATATTACCCATTCTCTTCAGCAACCCAATCAAGGCAGTGGAGTGACGGGCGGCATGCCCTCGATGATTTCGACGATAGGCAAGGCCGCAGTCGCAGTGGGTGCAGATGGGCTATTTATCGAAACTCATCCTGAGCCGAAGTATGCAAAGAGTGATGGAGCCAATATGCTGCCACTTGATCAAATAATGCGATTGCTTGAGAATCTGTGTGTATTACGTGCGGCAGTTAACGAGATGCGTTAATCACTTAATACCGGTCTTATCTCAAGAAGCAAATTATACAAGAATTATGAAAATATCAAAATATATACTCCTTCTTGGCGTGGCAATGTCGTTAACCGCTTCTGCGCAGCAAATAAATCCCATAACACAAGCAATGCTCGATGGGTATGAGCAGTTGTTGAAAGAAAATCCCAATGACTATTTCACGCTCTACGAGAGGGCGTCTCAATACTACCGGCTGTCTCGCTATGACATGGCGCTTAATGACATAAAGCGATCCATAGCGGCTACTCCGGCCAAGGAAAAAGATCAATTGGCGGCAGAATATTCGTTATGTGCAGATATTTATATTCAGCTCAAAGAATATAAGCCGGCTCTCGATGCTGTGGATAGAGCCTTGAAGCTGACCCCCAATAGCTATCCGCTTCTTTATATGAAAGGAAACATCTGCCTGTATCTTAATGATCTCGTGCAGGCAGAGTCCATGTTTAAGGCTATGACACGAGTGCAATCCCGTAGTCAGGAAGCTATGTTCGGTTTGGCCAAGATTGCAGTCTTGCAGGGTGACTTCGCCAAGGCTGAGGAGTACATGTCTCAGGCAGAAAAGTTGGATCCGGCCAATTATCTTACTTATTGCAGGCTGGGAGATCTGCATCGTGAGATGAAGCTTGAGCGGCAGAGCGCAGCTGATTATATAAGTGCATTTTGCCTCAACAATTCAAGTGAGCGCCCTATGGCTGCGATGATTGATCTTGCATTAGTAAATTATCCGGCGGCAGCAGAAGCTATCGACTATGCCTTGTCTCACACGGGAAATACTGTTCCGTTGTATTTCTTGAAAGGTAATATAGCGCTTACTAATGGCCATTATAGTGATGCTTATGAGGCTTATCGCCATCTTACGGATAATAAGGAAACAGCAACAGTGACTCTTGCTCCAGCTATGGCTAAAATCTGTCTGGGGCTCGGACATTTGCGTGAAGCCGATGATTATGCCAACCAGGCTCTCAAGGCCAGTAATAACGAGATGAATAATCTTACCAAGGCTTATATAGAAGAGGCAAAAGGTAATATTGCTTCAGCGATCATATATGCCAAAAATGCACTCAGAGCCAATCCGCAATCTGCATATGCTGCTGCCGAAGCCGCTTCTTTACTTATGGCAGACAAGAATTATGCCGAGGCGCTGTCTATTTTGAATGAAGCAATATTGGGCCATCCGGAGGATGTGAGCCTGATGTTGTTGCGCGGCTATCTTAATGGCAATGGTTTGTCAGGAGCGGCTCCGAGCACACTTGACTATGTACGTGCGGCCAATATAGCGGTTAATTCGGATACAGATCTTACTTGCAGGGCAATCGCCCAGTCGCTTTCAGGAAAGAAGCTTGATGCAGCTGCCACAATCGCACCTATTTTATCAAAGGCCGACCGTGATGCTTCGGCTGCAGTGCTGGCTGCACAGTATTTTCTTAATGATGGAGATAGAACTTCGGCGACCAAATATATGGAAATTGCCGGGCAGCTCGGTTTTGAGGATGCATATATATTGCAATATTCGGTCAACCCGATATTCTCTCTAAAGGCACTCAACAAATAACGGTTTTCTATGAGCGATAGCATTCTGATAGTAGATGCAGGAGGCACTTCTACCAAGTGGTGTCTCTCTGATCATGATGCTTCTGCGTGCAAGGAGATCACCACTGGTGGAATTAATGCCGTGGTCACTCCTTCAGAGACCATACGTGTGGAGCTGCAAAAGGCAGAAGAGTTATTGCTTGCTGCACGTAGAATATATTTTTACGGGGCAGGATGTGCTTCAGAAGTGCATAAGGAGCGTATTCGTAGAGAGTTAATGCACTTCTCATGTAAGGCTGCAGAGATTAAAATAGAATCAGATCTATTGGCGGCGGCCAGGGCATTGTTTGGCAAAGGAGATGGAATTGCATGTATACTTGGCACAGGGTCTAATTGTGGCCGTTATCTCCAGGGCCGGATAGAATCGCATGTGCGTCCGCTTGGATACATTCTGGGCGATGAGGGAGGTGGAGCTCATATGGGAAAGGAATTTCTCAAGAGGATGCTGCGCGGCCGGATCTCAGATTCAGATTTGATTGAAGACTTTAATGTGTCTGTAGGCATGTCGTATGCTGAACTGATTGATAAGGTATACAATCAATCTTCGCCCAATCATTTTCTTGCATCAATGATGTTATTGATCGCAAGACACATCAAGAGTCGTGATATACAGGATATTGTTGATGTATGCTTAAATCAATTCTTTAATAATTGTGTGTCAGGCTTGTCAAGTGGCGGTATGCGGAATGTAGGTTTTATAGGTTCTATTGCCAAGATTTTTGCGGCAAATCTGCAGATTCTGTGTGATACACATGGGCTGAATCTTCTTGCCGTTGAATCTTCTCCCATGAAGGGTTTGCTCAGCTATCATCTTAATACAGGATCAGGATATGAAAAGTAAGTTGGTGTTGCTTCTTGCGATGTGTGCGCTTGCGGTTGCTCCTTTTATGCGGGCAGACAGTTATTACGATAGAAAGGTATCGTTGTTTGAACTGCTGCCTGTATATTCCGATGATATCATTTTTTTAGGTAATTCCATTACAGATGGTGGAGAGTTTGCAGAATTATTCGGCATGCCTAATATAAAGAACCGTGGCATATCTTCCGATGTGATGAGTGGTGTGACAAAGCGTCTTGATCAAGTCATGAGAGGCAAGCCTGCAAAATTGTTTCTGCTGATAGGTATTAATGATGTCGCTCACAAACTTACTGTGTCGCAACTTTCTTCAAGATATTCTGCGTTGGTAAAGCGTATACGTGTACTTTCACCTGATACTAAAGTCTACTTGCAGAGCATAATGCCGGTGAACAATGATTTCAAGCGTTATAAGACTCTCTACGGCAAGGAGCAGATAATAAGAGACTTTAATCGGGAGATAAGTCACATAGCCTCCGAGGAAGGATGCACTTATATAGATCTTACCGAGGAGTTGGCAGACCCTGATACGGGAAAACTGCGAAAAGAATTTACCAATGATGGCCTTCACCTCACAGGAGCAGGTTATAAGGCCTGGATTAAGGTGTTGAACCCTTACGTTAGAGAATGATGGATAAGATATTTAATATTATAGATTTAAGAAGAATTCTTATTGTGTGCACCGCATTATGCACACTACTGGGGGCAGAAGCCTATGCCACAGAAGGAGAGCCGGATTATGCTGCTGAAGAAACTGAAGTGACAGTCCTTCCTCCGTTATTTGAGTATCCCGTAGTGCCGGCTGAAATTACTGACTGGAAGGAAAGTTCCAACTGGATTATAGAGCATTTTTGGGATAATTTTGACACCAAGCAGAAGGCTGTGGGCCAGTCGCAGCTCAATCATGCGTTCAAGACCTTTGCCGTGCCCATGCGTTTTGCTGACAGCAAAGTCGTCTATAAGGCAGTTGACAAGTTGATTGACAGGGTAAAGAAAAATCCGTCTCTTCTGTTGCAGCTTACAATGGCGGCAGAACGGAATATTTATGATCCATTTACCTCCGAAGGTATGATTGATGAGATTTATCTGCCTTTTCTTAAAGCTGTGCTTGCCCAAAAGAAGTTGCCGGAAATAAGAAAAGCACGCTTCAGGGCCCAATATGAATCATTGCATGGTTGCCTGGTAGGAGATGTCATGAAAAACTTTGACTTTACTGATACTCATGGCAATAACTCCCACTTTGTGCCGACATCCGTGTATACAGTGATAGAATTCGGAGATCCGGATTGCTCCGAGTGTCGCATACTTAAGTTGCGACTTGAAACAGACAGCGAGATCCAGCGCTCAGTGGCCGATGGAAAGATGCAGATATATTTTATAATTCCCGATGTAGATCCTGATGAAGGAGATTCCTGGCAGGAACTTGTGAAAGACTATCCTCATTCATGGGTGGTGGGAGCTGCCTCTGATCTGGAGGAAAAGATGGATCTGAGAGTAACGCCCTGCCTTTATGTAGTAGGCCCCGATGGCAAGATTATCTCAAAGAATGCCGACATCGACACGCTTAAAAGTATTATCAGAATGCCTCAATAGGCAAGTATCATAACATAAACAGTATGGCTCGTCACCGTAATAGATTATTGTCACCGTTCAAGCGGTTTTATCTGCGCACAACAGGATATTCTTATCCCAATATGGGTAGATTGTTTCTACGCCTGTTTATAGGCATAATGTTGTTCCAGTTCGGATTAAGGCAAATCTCTTCGTTCAATGAGATAAAAGACACTTTCCCGGCAGTATTGGGAATGACTTCGGAGTTATCATTGATTGTGATGATACTAATAGAGACAGTATGCTCTGCATTTATAATGGTCGGTATGTTCACACGTATAATGTGCGCTCCGCCATTTATAGCTATGGCAATAGCCGAATACTATCTTCTCAGTGATACCCTTAGTCCGGCCTCATATGATCTTTCATGGCAGCATCTGGGCTATCTGCCTGTGATGTTTATGGGGATATACTTCTTTCTGGCTCTTGTTGGTCCTGGAAAATTATCCATAGATTATTTTCTATCTCTTCATATAATTCATACAGAGAATCGCAATGAAGATGAAGAGCTGGAGCAGATGTAGTGTCAGAGTAGAGAGGGAGAGGATCTTATATTCTAATAGAAGTTGATAAATGAAGATAGCAGTATTATTATCGGGCGGGGTGGACAGTGCCGTAGCCTTGCATTTATTACATGAACAAGGACACGACCTTCATCTGTTCTATATACGTATAGGAATGGATAATGGCGAGGGAGACTGCAGTGCAGAAGAAGATATTGAGATGTGCACGCTTTTGGCGCGAAGATATAATCTACCATTTGAAGTCATCTCTCTGCATGAGGAATATTGGGATAATGTCATGCAATATTCACTTGATACGGTGAAGCGAGGCCTCACTCCGCATCCCGATATGATGTGCAATAAGATAATAAAGTTCGGATATTTTGAGCAGCGTCGCGGTCATGAATTTGACAAGACTGCCACCGGTCATTACGCCACAGTCGTGGAAAAGGAGGGGAAATTCTGGCTTGGAACCGCTGTGGATCCTGTGAAAGATCAGACAGATTTCCTTGCCCAGATAAGTTACGAACAGCTAAGTCATATAATGTTTCCAATTGGTTCTTTGCCAAAAGCTGAAGTAAGGCGCATAGCTGTAGAGCTTAATCTGCCGAATGCTACCCGCAAGGATTCCCAGGGAATATGTTTTCTTGGCAAAATAGATTATAATGATTTTTTGCGCCGTCATCTCGGAGACATGCCGGGTGAAATAAAGGATGTCGATACCGGTAAAGTATTGGGGCGTCATAATGGCTATTGGTATCACACAATAGGCCAGCGTAAAGGCCTTGGTCTCAGCGGTGGCCCGTGGTATGTAGTCGACAAAGATATAGATAGCAATACAGTATATGTAGCGCATGGATATGATACTCCGCTCCAGTATGGCCATAGATTAAATCTCGCAGAGATGCATTGGATCACTGAAGACCCATTTGCATCCGGGGCAGATGAGATGAAAGTGAAATTCAAGAACCGACATAATCCGCATTTCCATGAAGCATTGATGACCAAAACAGGGATGCATACTTTCAGCCTGCTTTCCGAAGATCCCATTCAAGGAATCGCCCCGGGCCAGTATGCGATAATCTACAGTATGGATGAAAAGATATGTCTTGGCAGTGGAGTTATAACTGGTGGACATGAATCTTAAACAAGCATATGATGATGAGCATGGAGAATAATGATAATCAGCTGTGTAGGATGAATCTGATAGGCATTCGTTATAGCCCTCAGAATGCAGGAATATATGCATTGATACTTCAGGAAGAGGGAGGCGACAGATGCCTGCCTATAGTCATCGGCACTTCCGAGGCGCAAAGCATAGAATGCAAATTGCAGGAGATAATAACTCCTCGCCCTCTGACTCATGATCTTATGACCAATATAATGCGTGCGTTCGGTTTGCAATTGCATAAAGTTGAACTTAAGCGACTCGACAGTGGAGTGTATGCAGCGGATTTACATTTAAGTGGCGGAGAGCGGGAGGTGATGCTTGACTCACGGTCAAGTGATGCCATCGCTCTTGCAATACGTGTAGGCGCACCAATATATGCACCCTCATCATTGCTGGATGAGGTCGGCATAAGGAAAGTGTCATCGCATGCAGTAAAGGTATCGGATGCGTCAGCTTCCACTGATTCCGATAAAACAGATTATTCCGACAGAACAGATGCGGAATTACGGAATCTTCTGGAGGAGGCTGTGGATAACGAAAGATATGAAGAAGCGGCACGCATCAAGAAAGCTATGGACTTGATGTGTAAGAAAGATCTGGAAGGGTTGGAAGACTGAATATGTATTCAAAAATTTCGGAGAGCCTAAAGAGTTGATAATGTGGTGTTTTGCAAGTAGGGTAATTATAAGTGCCTAAATCACAGGCCCGTTAATGTAAATTTCAACTATTTTTATTATATTTGCAAAAAATTTTATCTTACTACACTTGATCTAAAAACATGAAGAATAGGAAACGCCGAGTAGAGCTCATTGTAGATCTCATTAAAAACAACTGCATTGGCAGCCAGGAAGAATTGAGCCGTCGCCTTGCTGACAATGGATACAATGTGACTCAGGCTACTCTCAGTCGTGACTTGAAAATGCTTAAGACAACAAAAGTTCCGACAGACAGAGGGACGTATATGTATATATTGCCCGACAGCAATACAATTAAAGATAAACTCCTTGCCTCCGGGCAGATGGCTATGAGTTCGGCATATCAGCTTGGCTTCATGTCTATCACATTTTCCGGCAATATGGCTGTAATCAAGACCCGAAACGGTTATGCCGCAGGCATGGCATATGATATAGATGTGAGCAATCCGCCGGAAATAATAGGTACTATTGCAGGTACCGATACGGTTTTTGCAGTTTTGCGTGAAGATGTCACTCTTGATCAGGCACGTGAGGTCTTTGCCCGGCTATTGCCGCTTGATGAAAAAATACCGTTGTACTGATTGCTTCTTTCGCCTGAGGCAATATCGGCTTTATAGCCAATCAATTGCTGATAGCTTTGTGATATAATGATGAGTGGTGCGGAACTTTGCAGAGACTCAGGTTATGTTTAACGAAAGTCCGTGCCGCTTCTCATATATTTTAGACTTATGATAAATGTAGGAATATATGGCGCCGCAACACCCCTCGCAGGAGAATTATTGCGCATTCTGGTAAATCATCCGGATGTGATGATACGCTGTGCCGTAGATGCCGGCTTGGCCGGGTGTGAGGTTACTTCCGCGCACCATGGACTGATAGGGGAATGCACCCTTGACTTTTCTGCGTCGCTTGACGTAGAAAAGCTCGATGTGCTGTATGTCACCGTCCCATATGATGATATAAAAGAGGATCTGCGCGGCATGATTGCAGGCAAGCCGGAACTATGTGTCATTGACCTCTGTGCCACGTTCAGCGAAGAGAGAGAACGGGATACATTTGCAGTGTATGGTGTGCCTGAGTTAAATCGGAAATCTCTTGTAAGAGGAGCTCGCCATGCTGTGATTCCATCTGCGTTGGAATCGATAACTACAGTTGCACTCTTGCCGCTGGCCATGAGAGCCATGATTCCGGATATTCTCAATATCAGGGTTGAGGCGGCTGCCGATATATTGGCGGTGCAGCCACGTGATATTCATGACATGATTCGGCAGCTTGCCTCCTCCGGAGCGAAAGCATTTGATATCCTACTTTCTTTCGCAGCCAATGAGGCGCTGGGCAGAGTCATGCGCATATCCTGTGATCTAGCTCTTCCTGTCCCAATCGATAATATTACCGATATGTATGAAGAGCAATATGATGATCATAATCTTACCTTCATTACAGGCGAAGAGGTCTCGCCGAATGAAGTGGAGGGCACAGATAAATGCATAGTAAGTCTTGATAAGTCACCCGAAGGTAATCTTCAGCTCAGAGCCATAGCCGATGCCCGTATGCGAGGGGGAGCCGGCGATGCTGTGCATGTAATGAATCTACTCATGGGGCTGTATGAAAAGACGGGCCTGGCATTAAAGGCTTCAAGATATTAATTTGTAAACAAGTTTATAAGCAATTCTTTACGATCAGTTAATCAACCGTGTCAGTAAACAAGGTAATATTATTAGGTAATGCAGGTTCTGACCCGAGGATGTATTATCCCTCTAAAGATGTAGCGATGGCACTGTTGTCATTGGCCACCAATGAGCGTACCGCCGACAGCGAGCGCACAGAGTGGCATAATATAGTGATGACAGGAAAAAATGCGGAGTATGCAGAGCGATATATACGCAAAGGGACTCGACTTTATCTTGAGGGCAAGTTGCGTACTCGTTCTTACACCGACAAGCTGCAGATACAGCGTAATATTACAGAAATTTATGTTGACACCTTTGAAATCCTTGGCCGGGGCAATTGAGCCGTTGGCCTGAAGACAATATATATATTAAGAGTATATAATGAGAAAATGGCGAATTGAGGATTCCTCAGAACTCTACAATGTGCCCGGATGGGGCCATTCCTATTTTAAGATTAATGATGCCGGACATGTGGAAGTCTCACCGCGACAAGGTTGCCCTCCGGTAGATCTTAAGGATTTGATGGATGAGCTGGCACTGCGTGATGTGACAGCACCGGTGCTTCTCCGCTTTCCCGACATATTGGATGACCGCATAAGCAATCTTCAGAGTTGTTTTGCCCGCGCGGCCGAAGAATATAATTATGAGGGACAAAACTTTATAGTCTATCCTATAAAGGTCAACCAGATGCGGCAGGTAGTGGAAGAAATCGTGAGTCATGGTAATAAATATAACATCGGACTTGAAGCCGGCTCAAAGCCGGAGCTGCATGCCGTGCTTGCTGTGAATACCCACGAAAATTCCATTGTCATATGTAATGGTTATAAGGATAAGGATTATGTGGAGCTGGCGCTTCTCGCACAGAAGATGGGCAGACGCATATTCATCGTAGTGGAGAAACTCAATGAGCTTAAGCTGATAGCTGACATATCCAAAAAGCTGAAGATTGAGCCCAATATAGGTATTCGTATAAAGCTTACCTCTTCCGGATCAGGCAAATGGGAAGAGAGCGGTGGCGATGTGAGCAAGTTTGGACTCAACTCATCGGAGCTGCTGGATGCTCTCGGTTTTTTAGAGAAGAACAAGCTTTCTCATTGTCTGAAATTCATACATTTCCATATAGGAAGCCAGATTACAAAGATTCGCCGTATAAAGAATGCATTGCGTGAGGCAATGCAATTTTATGTGCAGTTGCAATCCATGGGATTTCAGATTGATTTCGTGGACATAGGAGGAGGGCTTGGCGTAGATTATGATGGCACACGCTCCTCATCCAGTGAGAATTCGATGAATTATAGCATACAGGAGTATGTAAATGATTCAGTGTCGGCACTGGTAGATGTGTGTGTGAAGAATAATCTGCCGCATCCCAATATAATTACAGAGAGTGGGCGTTCGGTTACGGCGCATCATTCAGTCTTGATCATTGAGGCGCTTGCGTCTACGGCTCTTCCGGAATGGAAGGATGATATGGTTGTGGCTGAAAATGCACATGAGCTTGCACGCGAGCTTTATGGCATATGGGATAAGATCAATCCTTCAAGAGTGTTTGAAGACTGGCATGATGCACTGCAGATACGAGAAGAGGCTCTGGAGTTATTCTCTCTCGGACTGCTTGACCTGCGCACAAGAGCGCAGATTGAAAAGTTGTTCTGGAGCGTTGCGAGAGATGTCAACAGCATTACCGGCTCCATGAAGCACCCGCCTGAAGAGTTGCGGAAAGTGGCTCGTATGCTGCCAGATAAATATTTCTGCAATTTTTCTCTCTTCCAAAGTTTGCCGGACTCTTGGGCGATAGATCAGGTGTTCCCAATCATGCCTATACAGAGGCTTGATGAGAAACCTGTGCGACTTGCAACCCTGCAGGATGTAACCTGTGATTCTGATGGGAAAATAGCTAACTTTGTCTCTCCGCGAGGGATTTCCGATTCATTGCCCGTACACCCTCTCAAGACAGGGGAGCATTATTATTTCGGTGTCTTCCTTGTCGGAGCATATCAAGAGATTCTTGGCGACCTGCATAATTTGTTTGGCGATACTAATGCCGTGCACATTACAGTGAAGGAATCAGGGCCGGTGATCGAGCAGATTATTGATGGAGAGACTGTAGCTGACGTGCTTGATTATGTGGAATATAACCCCAAGAAGCTTGTGAGGAATCTTGAGACATGGGTATCTTCTTGCATGAAGCAAGGTAAGATCACTCCTGAAGAAGGGCGTCAGTTCCTCAATAATTATCGTTCCGGCTTATACGGTTATACATATCTGGAATGAGGTATTTTCTTCAACTCTCTTATAACGGAGCCGGATTTTGTGGCTGGCAAATCCAGCCTAACGGGCGTACAGTTCAGCAAGAGATAGAAACCGCACTTGCAACAGTACTCCGGCAGCCTACGCCTATAGTAGGAGCCGGGCGTACTGATGCCGGAGTGCATGCACGCTGTATGTATGCACATTTTGATGCGGAGAAGCCTATTGAGAATTCCGATGCGCTTCTTCGGTCGCTTAATCATATGTGTGGTAAACAAATATCTTTCCAGAGGCTCATACCAGTGGAGACTGACGCCCATGCAAGATTTGATGCCGTTGAGAGAACGTATAAATACTTTCTTATTGACAAAAAGAGTCCGTTCTTCTCGGAACTTGCATGGCATTCACCTTACAGGCTTGATTTTGAAGCGATGAATAAGGCTGCTGAAATATTGCTTGACACGGAAGATTTCACATCATTTGCAAAGTTGCATACCGATGTCAAGACTAATGTCTGTAACGTAACCCATGCAAAATGGACTCGGCTCGGCGATGCGGCCTGGGTATTTACAATTACAGCAGACAGGTTTCTTCGCAATATGGTGCGCGCAGTGGTGGGCACCCTTGTAGAAGTGGGGCGCGGGAAGCTGTCTTTGGAGGAATTCATGGATATTATCAAGCAGAAAGATCGCTGTGCGGCAGGAGTCTCGATGCCTGCTCACGCCTTATATCTGTGGGATGTGAAATATCCATATGTAGATTGAAGCCATACACGTTAAAATAGCTTGAAGAGACCTGCCGAATATGTGCAGGTCTCTTCAAGCTATTTTATAGGGATTATTAATGTTTTGTGTGGCTGGATGCAGTCTCCTTTTGTAAGAAAATGAATATTAAGGCTATGACCGCAGCTGCTATGTATGGAGAAAACGCCGTGTCGAAACTGTAGCCATCTGATTCAAGAGCCGAGGGGATATTCTGCAAAAGTCCGCCGAAGATAAACATCATTCCGTTAAGGAAGGCACTTGATGTACCTACAAGAGGCCCTCCGGCTATATCTCCTCCTACAGAGAAGGCCAGCATATGAGCTGTAGCACCCATACCTATGAGAAACATCATGACGCACATACACCACATGGGCATTCTTACATACAGTACAAGCGCAAGAGCGATAATGATCATGACCGCACCGATGATTGAAGGGATGCGTCTGCTTGCTATCTTGTCGCTCCATTGAGGCCAGAAACATGATCCTGCAGCAAGGCCGAGCCATAGCAGGGCCGTTCCGATATATCCGGAATCACTGTACCCATAATGATTGAATATTTCAGGAGTCCATACCACTCCGAGGGCAAGATTTAGGCCGAAAATAATGCCTCCCCATATTGCCGCTATCCACATCTGTGGCTTCTTGAAGATCTGAATGAGATTGTTTCCTACGACTTTGAAGGGATTGCTTGTCACAATAACATGAGTAGGATTCCTCATATATATCAATGCAAGCACGATGAGAAGCAGGCCGAAAATGCCGAGGTAGGTGAAAAGCTGTTCATAAGTAATATGCTTGAGAACGCTCTCTATGATGGGCTGTTGTACAGCAGAACCTATAGAGGAAAGTGTCTGCACATATCCAAACATTGTGCCATAGGCTGCCATGCCAAACCATACTCCTCCTATGTATCCGGCGCCGACAAAGCCGCAGCAGGCGCCCAAAGCCATAAGTACCTGTGCCAGAATTATTATCGTATATGATTCTGCCATGCCATACAGAAATACTCCCGCTGTGACAAAAATAAAGGCTGGAATCATTACCCTGCGCGATCCGAAGCAGTCGAGAAATGCTCCTCCGAAGAACTGGAATATGGCAAACGCCCAAGTATAAGTTCCTGCAATGAGGGTGAGATGCCATGTGTCAAGTCGCAGGTGAGTCTGTATATCGCCTTGCACATCTGAGAACATTGTCTGTACATTGAATAGGTATATGACAAAGATGGTGGATATAATCCATATCCACCATGCCCGAGGGCCACCCTGGCGGTATCTGGCCGCCTCAGGTCGAATGTGTGTGTTTGTGTTCATAGTATTAATCTTTTAAGAGATTCCGGTGTTGAATCAGTCAGTCAACTCTTTTGCGTACATCCATTTACTTTCTCTATTACGGTCATATACCTTACGTCCGGCTATGTACGTGGCTTTATTCATGTTATTAAGCCCGAGAGTCATCAGTACGAATAGTTTCTCGAAAATGGTAGAGGTGAATTTCATACGCCATTCTGCAAATTCCGATGGCTTTAGGTCAATGACAGCAATATCAGCCTCATATCCGGGTGCGATAGAACCTATGGTGTTTTCAAGATGCAACACTTCTGCCCCTCCTCTTGTGGCGAGATAAAGACTTTTCAATGCATCCAGGCTCTTGGATTGGAGCATCGCTACCTTGTAGGCTTCGCCCAATTGACGTGGTATGGAGAAATTTGTACCACCACCTACATCCGTGCCGATTCCTACGCGCAAGGGACGTGTGGCATTTTTGGCTTCCCAATACTTGAACTCACCATCGCCGAGAAATAGATTGCTGCTCGGGCAATGAGCTACGCCGCAGCCAGACCTGTGAAGGATTTCCCACTCCTCTTCACGCACGATACAGCAATGTGCCATAACCGAGAGCCTGTCGACAAGTCCGAAATGCTTGTAGACTTCAGTATAATTAGGCATTTCGGGAAACAGTTCTCTCACCCAGTCGATTTCACTCTGCACTTCATCAAGATGAGTATGCATGTATACGCCCTGGTCAATGTAGCGCTGATATAATTCACCTGCCAGTTGTAGCTGCGTGGGAGTAGAGGTTGGGGCAAAACGAGGAATGACAGCGTATAGCTGACGGCCATGGTGATGCCATTTCTTAAGCAGCTTTTCTGCAATTAAGATTGACTCTTGTGTGTCAGTGTCTTTAAGAGAATCAGGTAGATTCCTGTCTTGAAGGACTTTACCACTTATCATGCGAGTGTTGTAACGCTCGCTTTCCTCAAAGAATGCGTCTACGCTCTCTTCAAATGTTGTGGCAAAGACATTGGCTGTAGTGGTGCCTTGTTCCAGCAATTGCTTAAAGAATTCTCTTGCCACTTCATCAGCAAATTGCTTATCGCAGAATTTGCTTTCAGTAGGGAAAGTATAGGTGTTGAGCCACTCAAGCAGAGTGTCGCCAAATGATCCTATCATGGGGCTTTGCACGTAATGCACATGAGTGTCGATGAAGCCGGGAAGAATGATTGAGTCATGATAATGGTCAATGTCATCCTCTTGCAATTCAGCGTACTTCGGTCTTATGCTCTTGTAATCGCCTGCATCAATTATATGCCCGTTTTGTATGATTATAAGTCCGTCCTGCTGATGATCATAGCATGTTTCGGCATTATAAATGAAGGGATCTGCTTTGAAGGAGAGAGTCTCTCCTCGTATGCCTGTCAGTTTATCACCAGCCGGATCAATGGGGATTGGTGTGTCAGTCATGTTATCTGTGTATTTTAAATAAATATTTTACGTAGAGTGCCTGTAGTTATGTGGTATGGATCAGCAGCGCTATTCCATATCTCAAAATTTATGTTATAACAAATCTCAAGATGCCATAGTTTATAAATAGAAGCTGTGGAGTATATAAAAAAAACGCGATGCAGCGTGGATTCGTGCATCGCGATATGGGGGAGAGAGATTATGTATTTATTCAGATGCTACGTAAGTCATCGGGAGTTATGATGAAATCAAATTTTTTCCCGCTTTTGAGCGGAATGCTGAGTTTCAGATTGGTATTGAATGCTGAGAGCACTTCTACGAATGCTTCTTTAGCATTAGAGTCAAGGTTCTCTGCAAATTGAGCCAATACGAGAGGCTTGAGCACATCCGGGTCAGAAATTTCTTCAAAAAGAGCGTTTTCATCATCCGACACTATGTCGCCTGTCATGGTGAAGACAAGGTTATCACCATCATATGTC
This sequence comes from uncultured Muribaculaceae bacterium, assembly GCA_910579305.1. Taxonomy (GTDB): domain Bacteria; phylum Bacteroidota; class Bacteroidia; order Bacteroidales; family Muribaculaceae; genus Lepagella. The sequence continues at coordinate 35,230 of CAJTTA010000003.1, read as the reverse complement.
ACTGATTGCACGAAATCAGTGCCTGCAATTTCCCGGTTAAGGGCATCTGCAAGCTGCTCCATTTCAGGAGAGTGGGCAGATGCACTATTTGTGCATGCAAATGCTATAACTGCCAAAAATATGCTGACTATAGATCTATTCATAGAGAAAATGAATATTGATTGTAGCTGCAGGTGATAGCAATCAGTCTTCGAAATTATCTTTATCCTTAGCAGGGTTCTTGAAATATAATTCATCCTCAAGATACTCCTGTGTGGCTATGAGTGTCGGTTTGGGGAGCTTTTCATAGAATCGGGAGATCTCGATCTGCTCGCGGTTTTCAGACACTTCCTCCATGTTATCGGTGGAGGCAAACTCTTGCAGTTTCTTCTCCAGATCTTTTTTCATTTCCATGGCGATTTGATTTGCACGCTTGCCTATTATGCATACAGTCTCATAGACGTTGCCGGTAGGAGCGGCCATGGCTATCATGTCGCGTGTTACGGTGGTGAGTGGAGCCTTAGATTTCTTGTAGTCCATTGTTAATGATGTATTGATAACTTGGAATTTGATGCAACATAGTGAGTGACCGATAAGAAGTTCACTCTTTTACATGATTTTGTGCGATTTTGAATATGTTATCAGCTTCGCTGCGGTTTTCGGTGTCGGGGTAATTGTTTATGAAAGAGTAATACTCATCAATCACATCCCGGAATCGTTCTACCTTTTTTTCATCTACACTTTGCCTTGCTTCCTGATATTTTGCCTTAAGCTTAAGCATCTCAAGCTGTTCGCGGTATTTTGTGTAGGGATATGTCTTCAGGGCATTGTCCGCTACAATAATCGCACTGCGGTAATTATTGCCCATGTAAGAGCCGAGATTGTAATATAATTGGGCATTTTGCAGCTCTTTCAATGTTAGCTTGTCCTGTAACTCAAACATGGCACTCTGCGCTTGCTGCACCTTTTCACTACGAGGGAAGAAGTCGATGAAGCCCTGCAGCTCCTGAATGCCACGCAGTGTCTCGCTTTGGTCCAGCTGCGGGTCTGGCGAATCAAGGTAATATCCATAGCCGGCATAAAACCGACAGTCTTCTACATATTTGCCTTTAGGATATCGTTGGTAATAATTCTTGAAATACACGCCGGCATTTACGTAATCCTTGTTGTTGTAATAACTCATTGCCAGCAGATATAAAGCCTCTTCTCCTTTGGGGCCGCCTCGTAACGGGGTTATGAGATCAGTGAGTATTGTAGAGGTCTGTACCCACTTCCCTTGGTCGTAGGCACGCTTTGCATAGTCGAATTTATAATCGATGTCGTTGCTCTTGAGCACACGTGTATATTCCGTACAGCCAGTGCACACGAGTATTACTAAAGCAAAGAGTATAGGAAGTAATTTATTCATTGCCGTTGCCGTAATTGCGCTTTAGAGTGCAAAGTTAACAAATATCCCGGAATCCACCAAATGTTTCTGGAATTTACATGGTTTTTGAGTGGAGCACGTGCATATCCCAAAAATAATAGTTAACTTTACACTTTGAATTCTAATTTCCAATATTTTATCCGGCAGTGAATAATATCAATAATAGAAAACCTCTTGACAAGGCCGACCGCATAGTGGGAGGTCATCCTGTGATAGCTAACATATTCATAATAGCCATTGTGGCAGTCTTAGGGCTTGTCATAGCTTATCTGAGCCTTGGGCTTTTTACCAAGCACGGGCAGACGGACACTGTCCCGGTGGTGGTGAATATGAGTTATTCCGAGGCTGTGGAGAAGCTTCATGATGCGGGATTCAAGGTAGAGATACGCGACTCTTTGTTTCTTGATAATGTGCGCCCCGGATTCGTGGTTGAGCAGTTTCCTGCGGCGCATGCCGTGGTCAAGCCCGGCCGAAAGGTCTTCCTGTATATCAATGCAGTGCATCCTAAAGAAGTTGTGCTGGATCCGTCGGGCGACCGCAGGCAGCCGGCCTTGCGCGGTTATTCCATGCGTCAGGCCAAGGCTCAGCTGGAGGAGATGGGATTCAGGAATGTGAGAATAACCTATGTGCTTGGCGACACTGACCGTGTAGTAAAAGTCCTGGCCAACGGGCGTCAGGTAATGAAGCAGGATAAAGTGCCTGTGAATGCGCAGATTCTTCTGGAAGTATACGACGGCCGGATGTCGGTGCTTGCCGATTCTCTTCAGAATGCAGAAATTGAGTATGAGCTGCGCATGCATAGGGCCCGCCAGAATGTAGAATATGAGGAGGAACCCACCGTCGAGGAGGAAGTAGAGGCGGAGATTGAGTCAGGCAATGAAATATTGGAGGAAGCGGGATGAATAGCGATTCTCAGGAATTCAAGATTGTTACGGCTGATGATCCGGAAATGGATCCGATAGCCTCATATACATCGCCGGACGGGAGAGAATTATATGAGCATTTCCGCTTTGAGGCCGACAAGGGGCAGGCATTACTGCGTATTGACAAGTTTCTTGTCACGCGTATGGAGAAGACATCCCGAAATCGTATTCAGCAGGCGGCCATGGCCGGCTGCATTATAGTCAATGGCAAGCCAGTCAAGCCGAGCTATAAGGTGAAGCCTCTTGATGTGGTGAGCATCGTGATGGATAGGCCCAGATATGAGTTTGAGATTCTTGCTGAGGATATACCTCTTGACATAGTGTATGAAGATGGGGATCTGCTCGTGGTCAACAAGCCTGCCGGCATGGTCGTTCATCCCGGACATGGGAATTACCACGGGACACTGGTAAATGCGTTGGCATGGCATTTCAAGGATAATCCGGACTATGATGTCAACGACCCGCGCATGGGGCTGGTACACAGAATTGACAAGGATACCAGTGGCTTGCTGGTCGTGGCCAAGACGCCCGATGCCAAGACACATCTTGGAAGACAATTCTTCAATAAGACCACAAAGCGTCAGTATTATGCATTGGTATGGGGCGATTTTGAGCAACCTGCCGGAACAATAGTAGGGAATATCGCCCGGGATCCGCGTGATAAACTCAGGATGGCGGTTATGGAAGATCCCTCTGTGGGCAAGCATGCAGTGACACATTATCGCGTGCTTGAGTCATTTGGCTATGTTACGTTGGTGCAGTGCATTCTCGAGACGGGCCGCACGCATCAGATAAGGGTGCATATGCGTCACATAAAGCATCCGTTGTTTAACGATGCGCGCTATGGTGGAGATCAGATTCTGAAAGGTACGACATTTGCTAAATACAGACAATTTGTGGAGAATTGTTTTGCACAGTGTCCACGACAGGCGTTGCATGCAAAGACTCTCGGTTTCATTCATCCTCGTTCCGGCGTGCAGATGGATTTTGATTCTGAAGTTCCATCGGATATGCAGGGCCTTATAGATAAGTGGCGCGGCTACAGACAGCAATCGGCATCCTCTGATTAGTACCCTTTATGCCTGATGGTGGCATATGAGGGTGCAGACTTGTTGGGATTACAGGATATCCGGCACAGGTGTTACTCTCGGTTTGTAATACATATTTATGTGATATATTCCCAATTAGAATATTCTTATAAATAAGGTTGCATAAAGAATTAATTAGATTTGAATTAAAAAAGAAACAGTAAATTATAGTCCTATGACCAATCTCAGCCTCTTTCACGAACTTGAGAAGCTGCTGCGCCAGAATAGCCGGTATTGCTCTGAAGAAGGAATTCTGCTTAAGAATGCAATAATAGAGGATGCTCTTGCTTTGTATCCGGAGCTGATAAGGATGTTGTTATCGCATGACAGGCTTAAGGCAAACTTTTTTACCAGTGTGGATGCTGTGCTTGTGTTTGACAAGGTGAAATTTCAAAAATTTGTAATGAATAAGAAATTTCTTCCTGACAGTTACACAAGCTTCAAGAACAAGATAGGATTGACTGATTCGGAAGGGAATTTTTTAGCCGAAAGCAGGGAAGTGGTATTGTCATGGCCATATAAGGATTGTGTTCTGGAAGGTGGTCAGACCAAAGAAGATGCGAGGCGCAACGAGGTGTTTTGGAATGAGATTCTCGCTCCTGATGAGATCAATCGTCTTACAGAACCTAAAGTATTGACCGCTTTTAAGCGCTATGACGTAGATGGCGAGCATGATGTGACCTCTGTATCATCTCAGGATAATTTAGTGATCAAGGGGAATAATTTGCTGGTTCTTCACTCACTGTTAAGGAGATATGAAGGGAAGATTAAGCTTATTTATATAGATCCGCCATATAACACGGGTTCAGATACATTTGGGTATAACGATAAGTTTAATCGTTCAAGCTGGCTTACGTTTATGCGTAACAGATTGCTGTTGGCTAAAAAACTACTTGCCCCTTCAGGAGCAATATACGTGCAGCTGGATTATCATCAGGCGCATTACGCCAAGGTGCTTCTCGATGAAATATTTGGAGAGGATAACTTTCAGCGTGAGATAATATGGCGCATAGGCTGGCTCTCAGGCTATAAGACGTTGGATAATAACTGGATACGCAATCATGACACTATCTTGTTCTATTCCAAAGACGCTTCGCAGCTTGAATTCCGCAAGCACTATATTCCACGCAGTGAGTATCGTGACATAGCGCAGGGGAATTCGGAGCGTTATCCCATAGAAGATGTGTGGAATGGAAATGAGTATGATGAGCTGAATAGCGTGGCGATAGTCTCATTTGCAGGAGAAACTGTCTCCAAACTGTTGAATTCGAATGATGAGGTGAAAGGACAGAAATCCGAGAAACTCATTGAGCGGATAATCAAGGCGCACACCGATGAAGGAGATCTTGTGCTTGATTTCTTTGGCGGTACAGGCACGACAAGCGCCGTAGCCATGAAAATGAGGAGACGCTTCATAATTGTAGAGCAGCTTGACAAGCATATGGACATAATGTGCCGTAGGCTTAAAAAAGTAGTTGACGGAGATCAATCCGGCATTTCCAAGAGGAATGCATGGAAAGGGGGAGGTTCGTTCCTTTTCTGCGAACTTGCAAAAGCAAATCAGTCTCTCGTCAATGATATACAATGTGCTTCTTCCTGCGATGAACTTGAATGTATCTGGGAAAGAATGAATAAGACCGGCTTTCTCTCCTGGAAGATAAGGCCTGAGTCAGTCAATGCCGATGTAAAAGTCTTTTCTGACTTAAATATTGAAGAGCAGAAGAGATTCCTCATAGAGTGTCTGGATAAGAATCTGCTTTATATTCCCATCTCGGAGATGGACAATGCAGAGTATAGCGTGTCGGATACCGACAGACGTCTTTCGATGGAGTTTTATGAAGGAAATGATTGATAATTATCAGTTTATATGGCCAGAAAAAAGCTTACAGACATAAGTGTAGAGGATTTCTTGCGAGATAATCTACAGAAGGAAATCAATAAGGAATTCGGTCGCCGTTCGGTCACGGGTCTTCAGATGCCCGAATATTTCACTTCGGCACTTAATCCCCGCATGTCATTACGCCCATATCAGCGTGAAGCCTTTCAATATTTCTTTACTTATTGGAATAATGATTTTTACGCTAAGCCGGATGCGCAGTTATTGTTTCATATGGCCACGGGCAGCGGGAAGACTCTGATAATGGCAGGAATAATTCTATTTCTTTACGAGAAAGGATATAGGAATTTCCTCTTTTTTGTGAATAATGGCAATGTCATAGAGAAGACCAAAGATAATTTCTTTAATACGTCTTCATCAAAGTATCTTTTCGGCCCGAGTGTAGATATAAACGGCAAAAGAGTTGAAATAAAACAAGTCCGGAATTTTCAAGAGAGCGATCCTGATGCGATCAATTTCTGCCTACAGACTATACAGGGAGTGCATTCTTCCTTAAACACGCCTGGAGAAGGCGCTCTGACTTATGATGACTTCAAGGCGCTCAAAGTCGTTCTTATTTCAGATGAGGCACATCATATAAATGCTGCTACAAAGCGTGGTGTGTCGGCATCGCAAATGTCGGTATTCGACAATTCTTCGCTTGAAGAAGCAGCTACAGGCGATGGGTGGGAAAGCACTGTCATGCGGATTTTTCATGCGCATAAAGAGAATGTGCTGCTGGAATTTACGGCGACCGAAGACTTTACCAATCCGGCGATAGCTGATAAATACAGAAATCGTGTGATCTATGGTTACTCGCTCAAGCAATTCCGAAAAGACGGGTATTCTAAAGATATTTCTCTCATACAAAGTGACCGAAAGATCATAGATCGAGCGTTGCAGGCTGTGCTTATGAGCCAGTTCCGCCGCAAACTGAGTAATGCCATACGACAGGACATAAAGCCTGTGATAATGTTCAAATCCAAGACTATCAAGGAGAACAAAGCATTCTATGAGGAGTTTGTGGAAACTGTAAAGACTCTTGAAGCCGAAGACTTGCGGCGGATCAGAAACTACGCCAGAGACGGCATTCTCGATGCTTTCAGATACTTTGATGTTCAGAATATTTCTGCCGATAATCTTCTTCTGGAGATAAAAGAAGATTTCAAAGAAGAGAATCTTCTCATTGTAGATGGCAGTTCTATCAGCGCATATAAGCAGCAACGTCTTAATTCATTGGAAAGTAAGGACAATGAGTTGCGTGCGGTGTTTGCCGTAGATATGCTCAATGAGGGTTGGGATGTGCTTAACCTTTTCGATATTGTGCGGCTCTATGATACGCGCAGTGGAGCCGGTAAGACCACCAACAGTGAAGCGCAGCTGATAGGACGCGGTGCGCGTTATATGCCATTTGAGTATAGCGTGACAGATGAGAGCGATTCTAATGAGCATATGGGGGAGAAGGCCTATAAGCGAAAATTCGACCATGATTTGGACAATCCTTTGCGCTACCTCGAGATTCTCTCTTATCATAGCCCCAGTAATACAAGATACATTCATGAATTGAATTCTGCGCTTGCTTCTTCCGGCATCATTGAATCCAAAGGTGTAGAAGTTACAGAGAGACTTAAAGATGAGTTCAAGCAATCACAACTTTACAAAAGCGGATATCTCTTTACTAATTCTTCCGAGACTGAGCCCATGCAAGATAATGCAGGACAGTCAGGTTTTGGAGTTCATATTTTAGAAAGAGACTATAAAGTAAGGCTCAGTAGTGATGGCATGAAGACAAGCTTTGCATTATCTGATGTTGATGACGATGTTACTATTTCATCATATAGATGCAATTACACCCTCGGAGAGTTTGGCAGTAACGTATTGCGTGCAGCCATCAATAAGTTTCCGCAGTATTCCTATGCCTCGCTTCATAAAATATTTCCTGAATTGCCCTCAATACGGCATTTTATGGAAAGTAGCAATTATCTGCACAATATACGGGTGATAGTATATGGCAGAGAGGAGCATGTAAAGAATCTGTCGCAAAAGGATAAGCTTGATATCGCTATCGACGTACTGAGCCAGATTGAGCCTCTTCTCAAAAAGGAGGTGATGCAGACTCATGGAAGCAGATTGTTTACTCCCGCTCAGGTGTGTAATGCCTTCCATGACCATCGCTATAGAGTGGCCATCGGTAGTGACAGTAAGGAAGAGGGAGTCTCAATGAGAGAGACCGGCAATAATCTGCTGCGACTGGATCTCAGGAAGGTATCGTGGTATGCATACGATGATAATTACGGTACAGAGGAAGAAAAATTCCTTATAAAATACATAGAATCCATCGTAGGTCGCTTGCAAAAAGAGTACTCGGAGATATGGCTGCTTAGAAATCACAAGGACTTTAAATTGTATGCTTTTGATGATGGGCGGGCAACGGAACCTGATTTTGTGCTGTTTTTGCGCAGGAAGGTAGCTGATGGATACGAGAACAGGCAGATATTCATTGAGTCCAAAGGCCTGCATCTGCGTGCTGCAGATATGTGGAAAGCCACTTTCCTGAAGAATATACAGAACAGTGGTATGGTAGACTTTGCAACAGGCAATGACAGATTCGTAATCGCCGGCATGCCATTCTATACCCATGATGTGGAAGTGGAATTTGCAGATGCCATGGAAGAGATGCTCTTATAGCCGCATCAATAGGAGGTGTTGCAGTGTTTTCTGTTTATCTATGCCGGGAGGGTTGCTGATAAATGAGTATAATCTGGCTGTAAGATTCCGCTAATTCTGAAATTTCCATAGCGTGTCAATCTGACAGGGTAGGGGGATTACCCTGACATACTCAGGGAATCCCGCCCATGTCAGCACGCAAGATTAGGAAAAAGAGGCATATGCCAAAATGCACACATGTTGATTTCAAGGAATATTTAGCAGACTCCTGAGGTAAGTCTCCTGTATGGCTGTATTGTCTATTTTAGTTTTGCATATTCCGCATCATCCACAGGATCCATCCATTCGGTAGAGGTGTCTTTACCCGAGACCTCAAAAGCCAGGTGTGCAAACCAGCTGTCGGCGGCAGCTCCATGCCAATGCTTGACATTGGCCGGAATATGTATTACGGTGCCCGGCAGGATTTCTACAGCAGATTTGCCTTCTTCCTGATACCACCCGCGGCCGGCTACCCCTATCAACATCTGTCCGCCTCCATCCGCAGCATGATGAATGTGCCAGTTATTTCGGCAGCCGGGTTCAAAAGTGACATTGGCGCAAGGCACCTGTGCATCCGATATACGGGCAAGATAACTGTTGCCAGAGAAATATTGGGCATAGGCGTCGTTAGGCTCGCCTATGGGGAATATCATCTCCTGCTGGAAGTGCGCCTTTGCAGAGTCGGAATCTGAAGCATCGGCCCATACTTCAGTTGCGATCCTGAAGCCGGCCCAGGCATTAGGCCATCCGGCATAAAAGGCCGCTTGAGTGAGCAGAGCGGCGATTTCATCGCGCGTTATGCCATGTTTCTTTCCGAGTTCAAGATGAGAGCGGAACGAAGAGTCAATCATACCTTTCCCAAGCAGGATGGAAATTGTGACCATGCTGCGGTCATGCAGTGACAGTGTGGAGTCATTCCATACAGCTTCCCCGAAAAGCACATCATCGTTGAGAGCTGCAAATTTTGGTGCGAATTCGCCAAGAGCATTGCGCCCGGCTGTCTGTGTAATTCTTTCTTGTGCCATGACATTAAAATTGTTTACTGAGACAGAGACCATCAGCGCTGAGGTCAGAGTTATAACTTTTTTGAGCATATACTTTAATTAATGATAAAGCGTTGAATAATGAGTGCTGCAAAGATATATATGTTTCTTCATTTACCGATTATCCAAATTACGGTAAAAAATACCCCGATTGCGTTTATTCAAATTTTTACACACCATCAATCACAGATGAACACTTCTATTCGATATGTGTTTATAAGGTACAGACATTACCATGGAAAATATATTACACGATATAGCAGCCATCATAACCATCACATTTGTGCTCGGTGGGGTAGTCCTGTTGTTGCTCGTGATACATTGCTTGTCAGTGTATTTCAAGCAAGGAGAAGAACGTAAAGGCGCAACTGACAGTCTTCGGGCACTCAGGCATGAAGTGAGATATAGCGGAGGAGTGAGTCCGCATAATTTGTTTTATCATTTCTTTCTTAGAAAAGATTAATAAGCTGTTAAACGAAAACAGTGGCTTCTGATGCCTCGTAAGTATAAAAGCGCAAAACACAGATTTTATAATGAAAAGAAATGCTGATCGCATTTTTTTTTGTACTTTTGTGGAGTAATATATATTTGAGTATGTCAATATCCCGATTACATGTGATCAAAGCCTCTGTCCTGTGTGCGGCAGCGTTGATTTGGGCGAGTGGGTGCAAGAATAATGAGGCCGATGACGCTACTACAGCGGCTATGCCGAGAAACTTCGCCTCTTCTTCCGATTCGGTAAAAGTAAAGATGCTTCTTGATCACAATGTCTCACTCGACTCACTGGCACAATACGTGTGCCTCGCGGCAGCCGGGGAAATTAAAAATGTGAATATAACAGACTTTGGCCAGATTGATGCGTATATCTATACGCATAGGGGAGAGAAGGACTATGAGGTCTACGCCCTTGCTTTTGATGAATGTAGAAAATCGTTGCCTCTTACAAGCAAGCTTACTTTATATAAGAAGAATGCTCTTCAGGATCCGGATAAAATAGGTTATCAGCTCGGTCTTGAATACGTCAATGACGTAATGGATAAGAAGCTGACCATAGGAAAGATAGACAAGGAAGTGGCCGAGTTTCGCAAGGCCTGCGGGGCTGATGAAGATACTTACAAGAGGTTTCTGAAAGGCTTCTCCGTAGGACTCTCTACCCGTGCAAGCGGAGAAATTCAGGATGATATTTTAGTGCAATATGGCCAAAGATAATAATACAGCCCCTTCTCTCACAGAGAAAGGGCTGTAATTAATGCCGTAATTATCAGTGTGCCGCACTCGTGCAGGATACCCCTTTATTATACTGGGAAAATATCCTGTGTGCAGCATTGTTGAAAGTGTTCCACCAGCCTGTCTGAGAAGCAGGGATGCAGTCGGCCATGCTTGCCGGAATCACTTTGAAATTATCATTCTTACCAGTAGGTTTACAAGCATAGAATGTGTCATAAGAAGCATCGGTTAATCTGGCTACCCCTTGCTCATCACGTTCTATTGTGCATGTCACGCTTGCGCCTCCACGAGTGTCGCCAGTCTTCATATTGCTTATAAAATTTCCAAGACTATAGACAATAAGTGATTTTTTCCCTGTTGAGGGGTTGTCCACCATTTTCATGGGCTGTATAACATGCGGATGTCCTCCGATGATCATGTCGGTGCCCTGCTCTAATAGAAATTGTGCAAGATTGCGCTGAGATGCATTCTCTCGCAACTTATATTCTTCTCCCCAGTGCACGCATACAACTACGAGTTCTGCTCCATTCCGGCGTGATGCAGCTATCTCCCGGGCCATCGCATCCCGGTCAATAAGACTTACCTCAGCTCCATCACGGGCCGAGATTCCGTTAGTGCCGTAGGTGTAATTGAGGAAAGCCACCTTTATGCCATTGATATCTTTGATGAAAGGCACTTTCTGCATGCGGTCGGCATTATTGGCATAAGTGCCTATGCGGTCGACTTTGAGAGAGTCAAGTACCGTTAATGTCCTCCGTAATCCGTAATCACGTCGGTCGAGCGTGTGATTATTGGCTGTCAGAAAAAGATCAAAGCCTGCATCTTTCAAAGCTTCGGCAAAGGCATCGGGGGCAGAAAAACAAGGAAAGCCAGTGTAGCCTCCCTTGCCACCGCCAAGCGGCACTTCGAGATTGACTATGGCGTAGTCTGCATTTTTTACTATAGGAGAAATAAGGCCAAAACATTCGCTGTAATCATAATCTACTCCATTGCCAAGTGACTTGGCCTGATCAAGCTGAGCTTGGTGCTGCATGGCGTCGCCCACAAAATACAATGTGGCCTTGGCCGGTTTGTTCGATACTATGCTGTCAGAAGATACAGTAGCGGTATCAGTGCTTGATGCTGACGCTGCCCCTCTGCTGCAAGAGCAGGTGAACAGTATCAGCATCAATACATTAAGGAGAATGGTACGCATGGAATTTATTTTAGCTCTTGCTCTTGCGGGCCTGAAGAGTGTTCTTCATCAGGGAGCATATCGTCATCGGGCCTACACCGCCGGGGACGGGAGTGATATATGAGCATTTCGGCGCCACGTTCTCAAAGTCTACGTCTCCACACAGCCTGAAGCCTCTCTTGCGGGAAGCATCCGGCACACGGGTAGTGCCGACGTCAATCACTACAGCACCCTCTTTCACCATGTCTTCTTTCAGGAATTCAGGCTTGCCGAGCGCAGCGATTATAATGTCGGCCTGCAAGGTGAGTTGCTTTATGTCGGGGGTGGCCGAGTGGCAGACAGTTACAGTGCAATTGCCCGGCTTTGCCTTCTGCATCAGGAGAGTGGCTACAGGTTTGCCTACTATGTTGCTGCGACCGATCACTACAGCGTGCTTGCCGCGAGTCTCTATGTCATATCGCTCAAGCAGATCGATGATGCCACTTGGGGTAGCGCTCTTGAAGCAAGGAAGGCCAATACTCATGCGACCCACATTCACAGGGTGGAAGCCATCTACATCCTTATCAGGATCAATCGCTTCCGTCACGCGTTGCTCATCAATGTGGCGTGGAAGGGGAAGCTGCACGATGAATCCGTCCACTGATTCATCATCATTCAGTTTCTTTATCTCAGCAAGCAGCTCTTCCTCTGTAATATTCTCGTCAAAACGAAGTAATGAACTCTTGAAGCCACACACTTCACAGGCCTTGACTTTATTGGCCACATAGGTCTCAGAACCACCGTCGTGACCTACGAGGATTGCGGCAAGATGGGGCGCACGTTCACCACGCGCTACCATCTCCTTTACCTCTTGTGCTATTTCAAGTTTTATGTCATTGGCAGTCTTCTTACCATCGATAAGTGTCATAAATAATTCAGTTTTTATAATTATTAAGAGAGGGGGGGATGATTAGCGGCGTCCCTGTTTGGCCTGTCGCAACTGGCGGGCAAGCTTGAGAGGATTCTTGGTCGTGGCCATGCGCATCATTTTACGGGTGTCCTCAAATTGCTTCAACAGCCTGTTGACTTCAGCAATACCGGTGCCGGATCCCTTGGCTATTCGCTGGCGACGGGAACTATTGATTATTTCAGGATTATGACGCTCATAGGGGGTCATGGAGTTGATTATAGCTTCGATGCCTTTGAAAGCACTGTCATCGATATCAAGATCCTTTATCTGTTTGCCTACACCGGGAATCATGCTTGCAAGCTCCTTGAGGTTACCCATTTTCTTGATCTGCTGTATCTGCTTATAGAAGTCATCGAAGTCAAATTTATTTTTACGTATCTTTTCTTCGAGACGCTTGGCTTCCTTCTCATCATAGATTTCCTGCGCACGCTTCGCGATTTCCACAATATCACCCATGCCAAGGATACGAGACGCCATGCCCTCAGGATTGAATTCCTGGATATCTTCCAGTTTTTCTCCGGAGCCTATATATTTGATAGGCTTGTTGACTACAGTGCGTATCGACAGGGCAGCACCGCCTCGGGTGTCGCCGTCAAGCTTGGTGAGGATTACGCCTCCAAAATCAAGGCGCTCATTGAATGTGCGTGCAGTGTTGACAGCATCCTGACCTGTCATGGCATCCACCACGAAGAGCGTTTCCTGAGGCTTTACAGCTTGCTTTATAGCAGCGATTTCCTGCATCATAGGTTCATCGACAGCGAGACGTCCGGCAGTGTCTATGATCACAAGATCATTATGATTGGTCTTGGCATATTTCACTGCGTTGACTGCGATTTCCACAGGATTGGTGTTTCCTTCTTCTGTGTATACCGGCACATCTATCTGAGCCGCGAGTTTCTTGAGCTGGTCAATTGCGGCGGGGCGGTATACGTCGCATGCTACAAGTAGAGGACGCATTCCGCGTGAGCTTTTAAGTTTTTTTGCGAGTTTCCCGGAGAAAGTAGTCTTACCCGAACCTTGCAGACCGCTCATCAATATTACGGAGGGATTGCCGGAAATCGTGATGGGCGCCTGAGTGCCACCCATCATTTCAGTGAGTTCATCATGCACGATTTTCACCATCAGTTCTTTGGGCTTCAGAGCGTTGATTACGTTCTGACCCATAGCTTTGGTCTTTACGGCATTCATGAATTGTGTGGCCACTTTGTAATTGACGTCGGCATCAAGAAGCGCACGGCGCACATCTTTCATCGTTTCGGCCACATTGATTTCTGTAATTTTGCCTTGGCCTTTCAGGATTTTAAAGGAGCGCTCAAGTCGCTCAGAGAGGTTTTCAAACATATCTCTTGGGTAAGATTCTTATAATTTATTGGTGAGGGTGTCAGGAAATATTACTTTCGGCTTAAAGGAATCAGCTTCTTCGGGAGTCATGAGAGCATAAGCCATAATGATTATCACATCGCCTGGCTGCACCTTGCGTGCGGCAGCCCCGTTGAGGCATATGACGCCACTGCCCTCAGGGCCGGCAATCACATATGTGTCAAGGCGTTCGCCATTATTATTGTCCACTATGTAGACACGCTCACCTTCCCTTATGCCCGATGCCTTGAGCAAGGCAGAATCTATTGTGATACTTCCTATATAATTGAGATCAGCCTGAGTGACAGTCACCCGGTGGATCTTCGACTTCATTATTTGTAGCAGCATGGCTGTTAATTATTATTTGCGGTAACAGATATTGTCGATGAGTCTTACATCGCCGCAATACACAGTGATGCAACCTACTATGTGAGATGCATCCTCACGGGCAGTCACCGGCTTCAGAGTGACACCGTCTACAATCGAGAAGTATTCTACTTTGCAGAAGGGGAGCGCATTTATTTGTTTTACAACCCAATCGCAGGTCTCCTGTATTGGCTTGCTATTGAAGTCGGCTACCGATTCAGCCAATACCTTATGTATGCCCGGAGCCACTTTCCTTTGTTCCGCAGTAAGCCTGACATTGCGAGAGGAGAGCGCAAGCCCGTCGGCTTCACGCATGATAGGGCATGACACAATCTCCACATCAATATTCTCCGTGAGCACCATGCGACGGATCACAGCTATCTGCTGGAAGTCTTTCTCACCGAAGTATGCTCTGTGAGGGACTGTCAGTCGTAAAAGCTTGCTCACTATCTGTGCCACACCCTGAAAGTGTCCGGGTCTCATGGCCCCTTCCATGACTTCAGCTACGTAACCGAGATTGAAGGTGTGTCCTTCATCTCCTCCCGATGGATATATCTCTTGTACCGAAGGCGCAAACATAACATCCACTTGTTCTCCTTCAAGCAGAGAGGCGTCTGCGCGCTCAGTGCGAGGATATGTGGATAAGTCATCGGGGTTATTAAATTGAGTGGGGTTTACAAATACGCTGACCACCACGGCATCATTTTCGCCACGGGCCCTCTTTACGAGCGACAGATGCCCGCTATGTAACGCACCCATAGTAGGAACAAGACCGATAGTCTTACCCTGTGCACGTAATTCTCGGGAAAACTCGGTGAGCTCCTTGACTGTTCTTAAAACCTTCATGATTTCTAAAGAATTTCAGGCTGCGAAGTTACGAAAAATTATTGATATGCGCTATAATTAATCTGCTCTTTCGGCCTGATTTTATATTATAGGAATAAAAGAGCGTTTAAAGCTTTATTATTCGCCGAAAAATTCGTAACTTTGCAGTCGGAACATCTATATGCGCTCTCACCGGTGGCCGTTGAGTCGCATATATTTATTCTAAAATATTCCTAAGGCTGAAAAGCCTGGCAGAATGTTTTCAGAGGAGTCTTCCTCTCTTTCATTCATAGAATTATGGCATCCAAACGCATTCTTTTCATCACTCAGGAAGTTTATCCGTATCTGCCCTCAAGCGAGCGTAGTCTTCTCGGCAAGCAGCTTCCACACACATTCCATTCCAATGGCTATGAAGCACGTATCTTCATGCCTAAGTATAGTGCTATTAATGAGCGACGCAATCAGCTACATGAGGTAATACGTCTGAGTGGTATGAATATAACCATTGCAGATACCGATCATCCTCTGATTATTAAAGTCGCATCGTTGCCTCCTGCCCGCCTTCAGGCTTATTTCATTTATAATGATGATTATTTTGATGCTTTGGAGAGCGATGTCGACCCCGTAGGCTCCAATCGAGAGAATAATGATGAGCGCCTTATCTTTTATACACGTGGCACAGTGGAGACTGCAAAGAAACTTCGATGGCCGCCTGATGCCATAATGTGCATCGGTTGGATGAGTGCTCTCGCTCCTGCGTATCTGCGTAAGCTCTACGCCGATGAACCTGCGTTTAAGGGCGTGAAGGTAATAGCAGTAATAGATGATTCCTGCTTCAATGCGCCGTTGGATCCTGCCATGGTAGCAAAGCTTAAGGCCGAGGGCTTGAAGGAGGCCGACCTGAAATTACTGAAAAATAAGGAAATTACGCCGGATGTATTATTCTCCCTGATGCTTAAGTATGTGCACGGCGTAATAGTGAATGTGCCGGAACTGCCTGACGGCTTCGCTCCGCTTCTGGAAGCGACCAAGGCCAAGATCCTGCCTTATGAGGTGGCTTCTCAAGGCAATGAAAAGTGGGTGGATTTTGTGAACTCCTTGCTCTAAACAGAATATCTCAATGCAATACTTCAAGCTTCTTACAGCCTTTATGGCCGTGGCGGGCATATGCTCCCTCTCATCTTGCGAGGATGATAATAATATCGGCTCATCTATCTCCAAGGGAGAGGTTGCTATTGTTGTCGATTCTGTCTTTACAGTTTCAGGCAATAGTGTGCGTAACGAGCAATTTGATTCCAGATCCAAGACACTCCTGCTCGGCCGGATTTCTGCCGATGATTTTGGGACATTGGATTGTTCCTATGCCGCCCGCCTGATGCCTGCCGCTACGCTGAATATTCCGGATACAATTCCTGTGGAGGACATAAGCGGCATGAAGCTTAAGTTTGAATACGTAAAGAAGTCTCTTGTCGGAGACAGTCTCGCACCTCAGCAACTGTCGGTATATAGACTTGCGCGTCAGCTTCCGGCTGACATCAATAATCTTACGGATCTCTCAGGCTTCTACGATCCTTCGCACCCTCTCGGAGTCAAGACATTTACAGCAGCCTCCTTAGGTCAGGCTTCAAGCGTGTATAATAAGAAGAATGGAGTAATATCAATACCTCTTGACAAAAGCTTTGCCCAGGAAGTAGTTGCTGAATATCGCCGGAATCCATCGATATTTTCGCGGCCGGAGCATTTTGCCGAGCGTTTTGCCGGTATATATGTGCGCCCTACATTTGGCCGTGGACTTATAATAAATATGGCATCGACAGAATTCACCACCTATTATAATTACACGCGTCAGGTTACGGTGGTAAAAGATGGAGTCAGCACCAAGGTCGATTCTCTGTTTACAGACTCGACCACATTATTCTCAATATCTCCCGAGGTATTGTCAGCCAATTTGTCCAGGCTTACGCCGGCCCAGTCACTCGTGTCACGTATATACCAGGGAGAATGTGTGCTGCAGAGTCCCGGAGGATATAATGTTAAGGTGCGTTTCCCGGCAGATCAGATAATTGATCGCTATTATAATGAGGACTTCAATCTCTCTGTGGTGAACTCTCTGTCTATGGAGGTGCCTGCGATTGAGATCAATAATGATTATGGCATTACTTTCCCTCCATATCTGCTTATGATCAAGACATCAAGACTGGAAGAATTCTTCTTGAACAATGAATTACCTGAGGAGGAGGATACGGAATGTTTCTATGCAACCTATGATTTATCAAGCAAGACATATACATTTAACGGGCTCCGCCCATACATTCTTGAGCTGATGAAGAAGGGAGGAAGCGTAGCAGAAGAGGATATGGACTTTACGATAGTGCCTGTAAATATTACTACGGAAATGGTGGGCGTTTCTCCTAATCAGACCACAGTTGTTATGGAATGTGCCTATTATATGACACGTCCTACTTTATGTGCACTTGATGTAAAAAATGCAAAAGTCAAGTTTACGTACTCCCGCCAGTATATGAAATAATACTTCGCATAGCCGATTAGTCAGCATGACAAGAAAACAGTAACAGCCGATAAACTTTTCGTTTATCGGCTGTTACTGTTTTCTTGCTATAGCTGTAATCAGAAAGGCAGCAAGGCTGACATTTGCTTCTGCAGTGCTTGAGCTGCAGAGGCAGCGGCCTCTGCATAATCCGTGCCTTGAGAAGCATAGATTATTCCTCTGGAAGAGTTGACAAGCAGTCCGCAATCTGATGTCATGCCATATTTACACACCTCTTCAAGACTGCCTCCCTGCGCGCCTACTCCGGGTACGAGCAGGAAACTTTCGGGTGCTACCCGGCGTATGTCGGCGAAGGCCTTGCCGCGTGTCGCTCCCACTACATACATCATTCTGTCGGTTCCTGCCCATGCACTGCTTGTGCGGAGCACACGCTCCCATAGCTGCACGCCATCAGCATCTGCCATAGTCTGGAAGTCCTGTGAGCCCGGATTGCTTGTGAGATCAAGCAGAACCACCCATTTGCCAGGATATTCAAGGAATGGTGTCACAGAGTCATGTCCCATGTAGGGAGCCACTGTTACGGCATCTACATCCATATGTTCGAAGAAAGTGGATGCATACATTTTAGATGTATTGCCTATATCTCCTCGTTTTGCATCTGCTATTATAAAGTGATCGGGATAGTTTGCTTTAAGGTATTTCACAGTCTGCTCAAGAGCCTCCCAGCCCTGTATGCCCTGGCATTCATAGAAAGCTGTGTTAGGCTTATATGCTATGCAATAGGGAGCTGTAGCATCGATTATGGCCTTGTTGAAGGCAAAGATAGGATTGGGTTCCGACAGCAGATGCTGAGGAATTTTTTTGAGGTCAGTGTCAAGGCCTACACAGAGAAAACTTCTGCGAGCCTTGATGTTATCAATAAGTTGTTGGCGCGTCATAGATGTGATATGAATTAGATATTATTACTGTGTAGCTTTATAGTTCGGCTTCTTTTAGCTTTTCGGCGTTTTCGGCCACAATCAGTTGGTCAATGCATGCCTGTATGTCGCCTCCGAGAAAGGCGGGTAAATTATATATGGTATAGCCAATGCGATGATCCGTTATGCGGCCCTGCGGGAAATTATATGTGCGTATTTTAGCCGAGCGGTCGCCTGTAGACACCATAGTTTTGCGTCGGGAAGCAATGTCCTCAAGATACTTGCGATGTTCTCTGTCATATATAAATGTACGCAGGCGGCTCAAGGCTCGCTCTTTGTTCTTTGGCTGGTCACGTGTTTCAGTGCATTCTATGAGGATCTCTTCCTCTTCGCCTGTATTCGGGTTTTTCCATGGATAGCGCAGGCGCACGCCGCTCTCTACTTTGTTGACGTTCTGGCCACCTGCTCCTCCAGAGCGGAAAGTGTCCCATTTGATGGCACCTTCGTGAATCTCTACCTCAAATTCCTGCGCTTCGGGAAGAACGGCAACAGTGGCAGCCGACGTGTGCACACGTCCCTGGGTTTCGGTGGAAGGCACGCGTTGCACACGGTGCACACCACTTTCATACTTCATGATCCCGTAGACCCCTTCACCCGTAAGAGAGAATATGATTTCCTTGAATCCGCCTGCCGCACCTTCTGAGAATGAGGTCACGGCTACTTGCCAGTGTTTGCTTTCGGCAAATCTCTCATACATCCGGAAAAGATCTCCTGCAAATAGAGCCGCTTCATCGCCTCCCGTACCTCCACGTATCTCCACGATGGCATTCTTGGCATCATCAGGATCAGCGGGAATCAACATGAGTTTTATCTCCTGTTCTATATCTGGCAACTCGGACTGAGCTTCCTCAAGTTGCTGTCTGCCCATGGCAATCATATCCGGGTCGCTGTCATCGGCAATAATTGTTTTGGCCTCTTCTATATCAGCCAGGAGACGCTTGTATCTTGTAGTGGCCTTAGTGAGAAGCTCAAGGTCATGATATTCTTTTGTGAGCCTTACGTAACGAGGCTGATCTGCGATTACTGAAGGATCGGTTATCAATGTGCCTACTTCTTCAAAGCGGGCATCAATACCGTCAAGGCGACTTAAAAGGGTAGACATATATGCGATGCAACATTTATCAGAGGCAAAATTTATTTATCAGGGATAATTCTTCATTACATCTCATGTCAGCCCTTAGAGCATGGCAGCTGAATCGCTTTATGCATGCATGAAAAATCGGATAAATGATTCTACCTCACACAGGTACATAAAA
Source organism: uncultured Muribaculaceae bacterium (assembly GCA_910579305.1). Classification (GTDB taxonomy): domain Bacteria; phylum Bacteroidota; class Bacteroidia; order Bacteroidales; family Muribaculaceae; genus Lepagella. The sequence continues at coordinate 15,547 of CAJTTA010000003.1, read as the reverse complement.
AAAGACTCAAGGCTTGCGGTTATACAATGCTTTGAGTCTTAATTTGTAGCGAATCCGGGACTCGAACCCGAGTCTCCACCGTGAGAGGGTGGCGTGCTAACCGCTACACTAATTCGCCGTTAGAGTCTCTTGAGAGTCGATTTAAGTTTTGTTTGTCTTAATGTCTCTCTCATTTTGACACTGCAAAGTTACGCACTTTTCCTGATTCCACCAAATTTTTTAGGAACTTTTTTAGACAATTTTTTTAATTTTAAATATAATAAATTGACGCACAAGGATTTACGTAATAATAAAAATAGAGATTATTTGCGTGATATAGAGCCGTCATTGGCTATATTAAGAGGCGTAGAAGGAAAATCAGACTGAGTGAGTGTGCGCATTTGTCCGGCCACTGAGTGTGATGTGTCAGTGCGGGGGCCTGTGCCTGGAGTCTGAATAAATGAGTATATTCGTCCTGAGTGGAATGTGCCATCCTGGTTGAGTGTTACAGTAACTACGGGAGCATGTCCACTTACGCCACTTAAGTTAACTCGATAGGGAGTGCAGAAATTACCGAGACTGTACATTATAATCCGGTCGTTATACAGCTCAATAGCGCGTGTCACGTGTGGGCCATGACCGTATACCACATCAGCTCCCGCATCGATAGCCGCATGAGCGAATTCTTCTACATTGCCGCGTTGTTCTCCGAAGCATTGTTCCATGGCATGAGGCACGTGAGTGAATTTCTTCCCTTCGCCGCCACCATGGAAACTTACTATGACAAAGTCACATTTATCGGCCAGATTTTGTATGGTATTACGGATTTCCTCCATGTTCATTATATTAAGAGTGCCTCTGTTATGGCCGAAAGCTGCAAAACCTATGGTGCGGCCATCCTTTTCCAGAATGGCTGTGGGGCAGCTTGCACGCAATCCGGCAAAATAGATTCCGGCATCTTTCAGCGTCTGTTGAGTTGAAGAGAGGCCCGGAGCGCCAAAGTCGTTTATATGATTATTGGCAATACTCATAAAGTCGAATCCGGCATCGGTGAGATGAGACGCATATCTTGTAGGCATCCTGAAGGCATAGCAAAGCTCCGGATTTCCGCATTTTTTTACGATTCCTTCGCTGTCCAGGAGTGTCCCTTCCAGATTGCCGGCGGCTATATCGGCATTGGATATGACATCTCTGACATCTTTAAATAGGTCTGCTCCTTCATTTGCGGGGAGAAAGGAGCCTTCGGTAGGATATGTGGTGCCCATCATGATATCTCCTGTGAATGCAAGAGTGATATTCCGAATAGAGGCAGTGTCTGCTGTGGGAGTGATGCACGCAGTGATCTGTGGCATACTTGATGTGCTTTGGGACTCCGAAGAGACTGCGTCGGCTTTCGTGCAAGCGCATAACATGCACAAAAGCATAATTAGGATATTGCAATGCTTCATGATTAGATTGATGTTAAGAAGGTAATATTTAGAGTTATAGATCTAAGCCCTATTTATGAGTGTGGTTATGATGATATATCTGATAGGAATTCATGATGTTGTGCCAGGCTACATACGCAGCCGGAGCTATTGAGGTGATCGGGTCGAGATAGGCGAGTGCAAGCCATATGGCAAGCACGGTGTTTTTTTGTCCGAGTGATTGGCCTCCTGTGATTTTATCATTAAACCGAGAACCTATCTTGCGCCCTATAAAGAATTGAAGCAGGCATGCTGCCATCGACCCTATGATAAGAGCTGATATTTCGGACATGCGTGATACATTGAAATTATTTATGATGAAACTCACGGATGCACCTACGACTATAAACAATGCCATAGCCCACATATAGAAAGATATGCTCTGCGATTGGGCGAGGTAGTCATGGAATGGCCTGGCCGTGTATCGTAAGATCAGCGCTAAGATGATGGGCAATAGCAGCAAGGGCATGACTGATGAGCATATCTTATAGAATGATGCGGTGAAAGTCATGTCGGGATGCACTCCCATGGCTGCAAGTACTATCGGGCCTATAATGGCAAGTACAATATTATATATGAGCGAGTATGTGGCTACCTTTGTTATGCTGCCTCCAAGCATCCCGGTGATTACAGGTGCAGCGGTGGCTGTGGGGACAAATATGCAGATGAATACTCCGGATGATACGGTATTGCCCAAAGGGTATAATGCTACATAGGCAATCAATGCAAGCAGGAGCTGGGCGCCAAGTAAAGTCCATTGGAATTTGCCGATTTTAAAATCCCGAGGTTCAATCCGGCAGTAGGTTATCGTGAGCATGCAGAAGATGAGGTAGGGAGACAGAAAAGCGAGCAACCCCATCCATTTGTAAAAAATTATGCCGCCGGCCATAGCTATAGGCAGCATCCAGTCTTTTAATGTATGGCGCAGGGAAATGTGCATGCTCATGATATTTGGTCTTGCAGATGATTTTAATCGGGATATACCATGGGGCATTCCGGGTCAGCCAGCACTTTGATATACTTGCGGGCTGCCATGCGGGCTTCCGGCAGATTCATCAGCAGATAGTTGCCACAATCTTTGGGCGATGCTCCGGGCACCATGTCATCATAGTCTGCGATAAAAGAAAAAGTGCGAAGCAACAGTTCTCTTACATCGTGAGCCGATATTTCCCCGGCAACAATGAGATAATTACCGGTGCAGCAGCCCATGGGGCCCCAGTATATAATACGGTCGCTCCAGTCCTTGTCATTGCGCAGGAATGTCGCGGCAAGATGTTCGATGGCATGCAGGGCTGAAACGGAGAGAGCCGGCTCTCGATTAGGAGCTGTCATGCGGCAGTCGAAAGTCGTGATAGGATCTCCTGAGGGGGTAATATCGGTTCTGCTGACGTAGACACCGGGCATAAGGGTGAGATGGTTGATTGTGAAAGATGGTATCTTATCCATGGCAACAAGTTCTTTTTAAAGAGTGGCCAAAATAGCCATTAATGCTTTGAATGTCTCGGCAGGCGCATCATTCCAGAAATTAGCATACTGGCTGATATTATCTTCCTGTCCGGGTGTGTCGCTTATCGCACGTATTATTCCGAAAGGCACCTTTTTCATTCCACATACCTGAGCAATGGCTGCACTTTCCATATCTACTGCTAGCGCATCGGGGAAGTGGCCTTTTATCTCAGAAATTTCGGCTTCAGTGGAAATGAACTTGTCGCCGGAGCAGATAAGGCCATATCGGTATTTGTTATCCTGCGGCAGCACTTCATGAGCTTTATCCACAAGCTTTTGCCATGGGAGAAGTATTTTGTCGCATCCGGCTGCGGCTCCATATTCAGTGCCGGGGCCACACCACACATCATGATATGCCACTCCGGTAGCGATCAACAGGTCAAGCACATGCATCGAGGGGGCAGCTCCTCCGGCAACACCGGTGTTTATTATGCAGTCGGGGTTGAAACTGTCTATGAGCGTGAGTGCGCCTATAGCGGCATTGACTTTGCCTATGCCACACTGCATGAGCACTACACCATGACGGCCCACAGTGCCGGCCTGGAATTCGTAATTGTTGATGTGTTCCGTCTCACTGCGATTCTCTAAAAGTGGCAAAAGAAGATCCAGCTCCTTACGCATGGCCACAATAATACCTATGATCATACTTATGCGAAAATATTTAGGTGCAAAATTAGTAATTCTCCGGCATATAAACCAGTAAAAGTGTATATTCTATTAAATACCTGCGTAGTATAAATTATTTTTTTACGACTTGCTTATACATATATAATCCCTATGAATATCGCGGTTTTCTCAATTATTTACATAAAATGTTTGAGAATGAAATTAATTATGCGCCATCGGCGAGTGACAATAAGTCTTTTTTGCTTCTTGTCAATGGCTCTGGTTATTCTGCGACAGACGTCATCAAGAGGCATAACCCAGAACAAGCCGTCACCTTTTGCCATGCGTGTGTCAACAAGCCCGGGGCGAATCTCCGTTAAGATGATATCCGATCCTTTCGCCTTGCTCTGTAAGGACTTAGTGTAATTTATTTGAAAAGCCTTGGACGCACTGTAAGAAGGCGCAATCGGGGAGGGCTGTAAACCTCCGACTGAAGTAATTGTTACAAGATGTCCTTTCCCTTGAAGTTCAAAGTGCCTGTAAATTGATGATACAGCATTAACCCATCCTGCTACATTTACAGATAGTGTGGATAACTCGGTTTCAATGTTCAGCTTTGGGTTAAGTTCTCCTATTCCGGCGCATACGATAGCCAGGTCAATGCGCCCATATGTGTGTATTATATTATCGAAGACATTATTGAATGAATCTGTTTGAGAAATATCACATGGCACCGATTTAGTGTGCTCGGGATAATTTCTTTCCATATCGTCCAGCAGCTTTTTTCTTCGTCCAGTGACAATGACATTATTCCCCATTGAGACATAATGTTCCCATAGGTAGTGTCCTATACCCGATGTTGCTCCTATAATCAGAATGTTCATCTTATCTCATGATAGCAGAACTTGCGCCGGATTGCTCTCCGACCTCATTGCCGCGCTGCACTTTTTTGCCATAGCCAAAGGTATAGGTCGCGGATAGATTAATGCGGGGATGGTAGTAATTGCCATAGTTGGTTCTAACTTCGGAGTATAGAGGCGTAGCGAACTCCCATGTGGAAGTCTTCCAACCTTTGTTAAGGAAATTATAGACCGAAAGACTGATATTCCAGTCTGAGTTTGACCACCCCGCGGTGAGGCTGTAAAAATTCCGGTTCTTAAATACAGTGTTGGTATTGAATCGTACTCCTTTTTGCGGAGTTTCGTAATAAGCTTTGAAATAGAACTGTCTGAGATAATAGAGCGCCTGCGCACTAAGCTTGAAGGGATTATAGCTCAATGGGGAGGAGCCTGTTATCTTGTTGAATTTCATTTCCGGGTTTGCATATAACTGGAGATTCCCATTCAGCAGTTTCCAGTTGAAAGCCAGGCCCACAATCCCCGACAGATAATCGCCATCGTTTACCCAGTTCCTTAGCAGAGCCGTCCCTTCGTTATAATGAGAGTAGGTGCGGAACATACGGTCATACAGGCCAAAAAATTGTCCATATGCACTCAATCCAAAACTATTTGATGGCATCCAGGTATAAGCAAGATTGAAGGTCGTATGACGGCTGTTCTTTAGGTTCGGATTGCCTGATATATACATCAGTTCATTTTCTTGCAAAACATCTGATGCCTTCTCTGTAATTCCGGCAGTGTTGCTTGCATATTGGAAATATGCGGAGAGCATATTCTTATTGTTAAGCGAATACCTCACGTTGACATGTGTAAACGGATACCAGTCATTGTTCCTCAGACCATTAATATCACTATGCTCCCAGGCAATTCCGGCATCGACGTTTACAGCTATTTTTGGTGTCTGATAATTATATCCGACGAGTCCTGCGGCAAATGCATTACTGAATTTGTCATGATATACATTGGTGCCGGAATAATGGAGGTCATTGCTCCATTGACCTCCGTTAATACCCATCATGAACGAATGGCTCTGGCCGATGCTTTTTCTCAGATATCCGTCTACCCGGAAATTGTAAGCATCTTCCCGTGCCTTGCGTATGATGTATGTAGAATTGCTTGCCGAGTAATCCGTGATGGAATTCGTATGCGTGTAATTGAACACCGGTGAAACATCGAAAGAAAAGTTTCGCGGAAGAGCGAAGAAGAATGAGCCTGAATATGACGCTGAATTATTACGCTGTGGAGCATTCTGTTCATAAGAATAATTACCTGAATATCCGGATCCGTATTCAAGTATGCCGCTTCTGTAAATTTGAGGATTGGCAATGTGCTGAAACGACACCGTGTTGCGAATTTGTATTTTATCGGAATTATAGGTTGCTCGGAATGTCACGGGATATTGATTCTGCTTGAATTGCGAGCTTTCAAGCCTCTCATCTCTCACCAAATTGTAAGGCTTTCCGTCCTTTATTAAAGAGTAAATGCTTTTAGTAGAGCTGCCATCATGATCATTCTTCCAATTGTTGGCTGCTACATAAAAATCATAAGTCATACTCTTGTAAGAAAACTTGGAAAACACCCCGGCCTGGCTTGACAATCCCAAAAGGAAGTTTTCATCGACCGACATCTTGGTATATCCTCCATATGAATATTCCTGAACGATTATGTTCACCACCTTCTGCTGACCGCGAAAACGAGGATCTGTGGGAAATTCAAGATATTCCACTTTTCTGACATCTGCGGTGCGTAATCCATTCATTTCTTCTTTTGATGCCTGAATATAGTTGATGAATATTGAGATGTCACCACCAAAGTTATCGCTGACTTTTTCCTCTATAGGATCAATCCGGAGCTGAGGTATGGCCATTATTTGCAGAAGGCTTATGGCATTATGTGCGGCATTCTTTTGTTTCCCCGTAGGTATATAGGAAGTGGAAGCAGGTGAAGTATGTTGCATCTGAGCTTCCACTACAATTTCATTGAGTTCTTGTGTTTTGATACTGTCAGGTACTTCGGCCTGCGCCATAGCAGCTATTGTAGCAGTGAGGCAGAATGAGTGAGCGAAGAGTCGGTGTTGCATGAAATAGGAGCTTAATTACTCGACAAATTTACGAAATTATTTCGGATTGGCAGTCATGTCGATCATCAAAAATGTGTATCTACACGACCTATGCAGATCGCCTCAGCAGATCCTATGCGGATTGTTTTATCGGCAACAGCTATTGAAAAGTATACCTATCCCGGACTTGACAGAAGGGGGCTTTCAGGGATCACCTCTGTTTAATTTGTAATTATTATGGGGATTGCAATGTGGAAGTCAGGATAAATTCGTAATTTTGCGGAAAGTAACATATAGAGTACGATGCGCACGATAAAGATTTGGAATGACAATCCGTCGGAATCCCAGATTTCAGACATAGTCAATGTAATAGATAATGGAGGCATAGTGCTATATCCTACCGACACAGTGTATGCCCTGGGCTGTGATGCTCTGAATGTAAAGGCCGTGGAGACAATTTGCCGGATAAAGGGGATAAATCCGGCTAAAAATCACCTGTCTATTGTGTGTGATGATATTTCAAGAGCCTCAGAATATGCGCGTATTGATGACACCGGATTCCGCCTTATGCGTGATTATACCCCCGGGGCTGTCACATTCCTGTTCCGTGCGTTGAATACGCTCCCGAAAGCTTTCAGGGGGAGAAAGACAGTGGGTGTGCGTATTCCCGGCAATGCGGTGGCGCGGGCCATAGTTGCCCGTATGGGCCGTCCCTTGCTTACAGCATCTGTAGAGCATGATGATGAAGACATAATGCGCAATCCGGAGTTGCTTGCCGAGCAATATGAAGGGGAGGCATCTCTATTGGTAGATGGAGGCGACGGAGGTACGGAAGTATCTACTATTGTGAATTGCACCGGAATGCACCCGGAAATAACAAGGGTGGGCAAGATGGACGTTGATTTGTGAAACTTCGGGAAAGAATTTTATGAAATAGCATTGGAGGTGCTGAAATTTTTGCTAATTTTGTAGCGTGAAATACCAGCCTGCATATTGTGCAGGCATATATAATCCTGAATTTTTACCATAACCCAATAATTTTAACATTACAGCAATGTCAAAAGTAACAGTAGTAGGCGCCGGCAATGTTGGCGCTACCGCAGCCAATGTGATGGCTATCCGTGAAGTGGCTGATGAGGTAGTCATGATTGACATCAAAGAAGGAGTGTCCGAAGGCAAGGCCATGGACATGATGCAGACTGCCAATCTCCTGGATATGAATACCCGTATCAATGGCGTGACTAATAATTATGAGGCTACCGCCAATTCTGATGTAGTGGTGATAACCAGCGGTATTCCCCGTAAGCCCGGCATGACTCGCGAGGAGCTTATCGGTGTTAACGCCGGCATAGTCAAGCAGGTAACCGAGAGTGTGCTCGCCCATAGCCCCAACGCTATCATTGTATGTGTGTCCAATCCCATGGATACCATGACTTATCTGATCCACAAGATCTCCGGCCTTCCCAAGAACCGTATAATCGGCATGGGCGGCGCTCTTGATTCTTCACGTTTCAAATATTACCTCAGCAAGGCTATCGACGCCAATCCCAATGAGATCGAAGGCTTCGTAATCGGCGGCCATGGTGACACTACCATGATTCCCATGAAGCGCTTTGCAGCTTACCGCGGCGTGCCCGTAAGCACCCTCGTGCCTGCTGAGACTCTTGACAAGGTTGCTGCCGACACTATGGTGGGTGGCGCTACTCTCACCAAGCTCCTCGGCACCAGTGCATGGTATGCTCCGGGCGCAGCTACAGCCGAGGTCGTGGAAGCTATTCTTCATGACCAGAAATGCATGATTCCTTGCTCCGCACTGCTTGAAGGCGAGTATGGAGAGAAGGATCTCTGCATCGGCGTCCCCTGTATCCTCGGCAAGAATGGTATCGAGAAAATCGTTGAGCTTGAACTCAATGCCGAAGAGAAGGAACTTTTCGCAAAGAGTGCTGCCGCCGTACGTAAGACCAATGCCGCTCTTCCCTGCTAATTGCAGTAACAAGCAAAGGGGGCTTTACTTTTAGCTCTCTCGATGAACATAAAGCCCATGCTGTGTGTTAACATAGTGTGGGCTTATTGTATATCCAAGTGAATCGTATGTAGAACAGCCCGATCTCTTTAACTTCAAGATTATGACACTGAAACAGATTGACCCGACCAAGATTGATGGCAACTTTATCAAGATGATAGGAGAGCAGTGGATGCTGGTGACAAGCGGTTCTCCCGAATCGTTTAATATGATGACTGCCTCATGGGGCTTTGCAGGATACATGTGGGGGCTGCCCTCTACTGCTATTTTTGTGCGCCCTACTCGTTATACCAAAGAATTCATAGATCACACGCATTCCTACACTCTCTCGTTCTTTCCTGACAAATATAAGAAGATTCTCACGGAGCTCGGCACGCACAGCGGACATGACATGGATAAGATGAAGGAGAGTGGGTTGACACCTCTGCAGCTCCCTACTGGAGACATGACTTTCAATGAGGCTACGCTTACAGTCGTATGCAGAGTAATGTATGCATCTCCGCTTAAGGCCGCAGGATTTATAGACGGTGGACTCATGCCCAAATGGTATCCCAAAGGAGCAGATGATCTTCACACCATGTATGTCGGCCAGATTCTTTCTGCATATGTGCACAAGTCCGGTCTTTTTTAACGGATATTAGTACACTAAAAGCGGTTTTATGCGTTATATCCATTGAGCCTTATGCGTATATGGCATGAATACAGGTCATATATCAGGTCATATATCCGATATCAGCTTCATAAAAAACTCTTATGGATTTTGCCATCCGAAGAATTTTGACTAACTTTGCACACATTTTGTACCGCTATTTATGAGACAATTAAAGATATCCAAGTCAATCACCAACCGCGAAAGCGCATCACTCGATAAGTATCTTCAGGAAATAGGCCGTGAAGAGCTTATCACGGTGACAGAAGAGGTAGAGTTGGCCCGTAGAATAAAAGAGGGGGACAAAGCTGCCCTTGAGAAACTCACGAGAGCTAACCTTCGATTCGTGGTCTCGGTAGCCAAACAGTATCAAAATCAAGGACTGTCTCTACCCGATCTGATTAATGAGGGTAATCTGGGGCTTATAAGAGCAGCCCAGAAATTTGATGAGACCCGAGGCTTCAAGTTCATCTCTTATGCTGTATGGTGGATTAGACAGAGTATTCTGCAGGCTCTTGCAGAGCAAAGCCGTATAGTGCGCCTTCCTCTGAATCAGGTTGGCTCTCTCAATAAAATAAGCAAGGAATTATCGAAGTTTGAGCAGGAGAATGAGCGTCGTCCGTCTCCTGAAGAGCTTGCTGAACGTCTGGATGTGCCCGTAGACAAAATTGCAGACACTCTCAAGGTCTCCGGCAGACATATTTCCGTGGACGCTCCTTTTGTGGACGGAGAAGACAATTCGCTGCTTGATGTGCTGCCCAACGATGACAGCCCCATGGCAGATTCCACACTTAATCAGGAATCATTGTCAAAAGAGGTAGACCGTGCTCTCCGTCAGTTGCTTGACAGGGAACGTGAGATCCTCAAGATGTTCTTTGGCATAGGTTGCCAGGAAATGACACTTGAGGAAATAGGCGCTAAATTTGACTTGACCCGTGAGCGCGTGCGCCAAATCAAGGAGAAAGCAATACGCCGTCTTAAAGGGCAGAAGAGCAAGTTGCTTAAAAGTTATCTTGGTAACTAACACTCTTCTGAACGGAAGTTATAAAAAGTCTCGGAAAAGTACATTCCATATACTTTGCCGAGACTTTTATCTTAATGGAATAAAGATTCTGCAAATACTTCTACCAAAGCTATATCTTCATGCATAGACTTATATTGTGCTTACTTATTGCGATGTCGGCCTCTGCCTTGGCACAAACTAACGAAGTGCTGCATACAGAGGAGGATGACACTCTTTTGGGCCCGCAAACAGGATTGTCTCTCTCCGGCTCACATTTTACGTGGGGCGCGGATGTGGGCTCGTCAGTAGATCTTTCAGGATCAGATATGACAACCTTTGATATCGATGCTTATTTCGGATACAAGGGAACTATGATACGCACAGCCGCCGCCGGAATGGGAGTGCACAAGGCATTTGGTAATTCTTATACATTTATTCCTGTATATGCTTTGCTGCGCAGTTCCTTTCGGAGCGAGCCATCGCTGTTCTTTATGGAGGTAAAGGGTGGATATTCATTCAATACATTGGCTGACAGCGGTTCGGCCGGTGGTGCATATGGATCAGTGGGTGTTGGCATTAATCTTGCTATGTCACCACGACTGCAAAGTCATATAATCCTGTCATATGGCTTTTTTACTCTTCATAAAGCCTCAGAACTGGCAATCCCATATGTCGGTGACAATATATCCTATGCAGTTCTGCATTTCGGAATCAATTTCTGATATACGCATAGTTGAAATATCATCCTCTGATATATTGTAATCCTCATCAGAATAAGTAGATTTTCTGATGAGGATTACAATTATTTATATTTGGCATATATTTCAGTTCCGCGTTTCTTTGCCCGTGCCACACATTTAGGGTCATTGGCATCAATATTATATTTAGATGCGGGGGGTATCACTACTTTGGTGCCCGGCTTTATACGATCGGGGTGTCCGAGGTGATCACGATTCTCATCATAGATGAAAGGCCAGAGATTATAATTGCCGTAGTGTTCCTTTGCCATAGTGGTAAGGAAACGTTTGCGTGTAATTGTGTCATATACTTTTGCAGATTCTGGCGACTTCTGCGCGTCTGAGGCTTGAGTGGGAGCTGCGCCTTCCTCCGAAGATTCTTCAGCTGTCGGCTGAATTGACTCGTTATGAGAGATGCTATCAGCATCCACATGGGTGGGATTCTCTTTTACGGGTGTAGCAGGGATGGCCGTCTTGGCTATGATCTCACTCTGTGATTGAGGAATAGCTGTGTTGGTAACAAAGCAAAATGACTCAGGAAGCAATAATCTCCATCCTGCTATAATAATGAATATGGTTGAGGCCGCCGCAATGATACCTAAATATATCCCGCGGCGGAAGTGTGGCGCATGACATTCGGGAGAATGTACATGTATTTCCACCTTCTTCTCATTGGCAATTACCTCTTCGTTGGCGGGAGATGAAGTGTTTTCTCTTTTATCAAGCGAGAGGTCACTCTGTACGTGTGGTTTATGTGTCTTTGTTTCAGGCGCGTTGCTTGAAGTTGCGATAACAGCGGCTTCACATGATTCATCACTGTCAGGTGGCAGCGATGAAGCTTCCTGGTCTCTTGTATTTTCATCGATGCCGATAGACGCACAAGCATCTTGGGCTTTGTCAGTCTCTATCTCATCTTTAGGACAGGATTGCATGTCATCCGCGGGTTCTTCCATTGCAGTATCAAGGTCAGACATATAGTTGTCATCCTCTCCTATAGAGATCACCGTAGAGTCATCGGTTGTGGATGTGCTATGGTCATGCATTACGTCTGTATCGCGATTTACAGAAGGCTCATCTGCCTGAGCCAGCATTTGCTCACTCACGTCATCATCAAGTTCTACGGCTTCAAACAGAGAGAATGGAGCGTTTATCACTTCGCTGAGAGACTTGTCAGGGGAAAACGAAATTTTACGGTGAGCGGGAATAATCATTTCCGCCCCCGTGTTTACGTTGACACTTTTACGCTCTTCTACATCACTGACTTTGAATGTGCCAAGGCCTTTTATTTTTATGTTTTCTCCATTAATAACCGTGTCTGCCACGATAGAGAACAGAGCCTTGATGAATCGCTCGCTGAGAGAACGTGATACATTGGCACTGTCGGAGAGTGCGGCAATAAGATCTGGAAGAGTAAGTTTAGAATTCATTTGAATATGATGTTGCAGAGAGTAAAGCTCACTTGTTAGGCTGGCGCAGTCGTTGTTTAAGCATGGCCGAAGGCTTGAACGTCAGGGCTATCTTAGGCGGCAGTAGCATGCGCTTGCCGGTAGACGGCATCACCATGACTCTTTCCATCCGCTTTTTCGGCTCAAATGCGCCAAAACCCGGAATAGAAACAGAATCCATTTGGGCGCATTTCTCGCTTACTAAATTTGTAAACGCATCCAGCAAGTCTGCCGCTTCCTGTTTGCTTATGTCTATATTGAGCGAGAGATGATCGACAAGAGTCTTTGTGTCCATATTCAGGTAACCTTTTTAATCACTTTATCTTGCAAACTTAATAAAAAAAAATGTGATGTGCAAGTGTAAAATCTTTTTGTGGAATTTTATTGCAAAATGACATGATACGGATCAGTGAATGGGTGTGTTATATCGCTTTGTCAGAGAGTAAATAATGATAGCATAGATATTTTGGCATGGATATTGTTGGCCGTACAACCTGTAAATTATACTTGACTCTCGTAGTTAATCCGGCGTGAAGGCCATCATTTTTTTGAACCTTGCTGATTCAATTATTTGTCAATATAAACGAAGTATCATATAAAAATCCCTGTTTATGCTAAGTGAAAAACTTCAGAAAGCAATCAATGAGCAGATTAATGCCGAAATGTGGTCGGCTTATCTGTATCTGTCAATGTCAATGAATGCGGAGCACCTTGGACACAAGGGCGTGGCCAACTGGTTCTATATTCAGTATCAGGAAGAGCTCGCACATGCACGCATCTTTATGAACTATCTCAGTTCCCGAGACTGTCGTGTGCTGCTTGACCCTATTGCCGCAGTGCCTCAGCAGTGGGCGTCCGTGCTTGACATGTTTGTCATGACTCTTGAGCATGAGAGAAAAGTTACCTCTCTCATTAATGAGCTTGCAGCCATAGCGCAAGATGACCGTGATTTTGCAAGCACTAATCGGCTCGTATGGTTTATCAACGAGCAAGTAGAAGAAGAGGAGTCTGCCCGCGAGATGATAGATGCTCTGAAAGCAGTGGAAGGTAACAAATATGGCATGTATATGCTTGATAAAGAACTTCTCTCCCGCACATATGTCGAGCCGTCTCCATTATCTGGAGCAGAGTGACAATAACAATATACATATAAGTGAGGCCAGGTTATCATGATGCCTGGCCTCACTTATATGTGTTATTGCGCGTGAAAGTAATGCCAATTTCATCAGGAAATTGTGAATATCACTTAAAATGGTTAATTTTGTGGTCAGTAAATATATAGCAAATCAAGTATATGGCACGAAAACGCAAGGTTCTTCCTCTTATTGAAAATGTGGTGATTACGGGAGTAGCCGCCGAGGGCAAAGCGCTTGCCCGGGTATCGCTTAATCCCGATGCTCCCGAAGATAAGATAGTGGTATTCATCCCATTTGGAGCTCCGGGGGATGTGGCAGACATAAAGTTGGATAAAAGGCGTCATTCATATGCCGAAGGCCACATAGAGCGACTTATAAGTCCGGCAGAATGCCGGGTGGATCCGGCATGTTCTCATTTTGGAGTGTGCGGAGGGTGTAAGTGGCAACATCTCCCTTACAATGTGCAGCTTGAATGGAAGCAGAGACAAGTGGAAGATGCGCTGACGCGCATAGCCAAAGTAGAGCTCCCGGCCATTAATCCTATTATAGGCTCTGAAAATATATGGGCGTATCGGAATAAGATGGAATACACCTTTTCCAATAAGAAATGGCGTACAAGGGAAGAACTTGACAGCGGCATAGAATTTACTGATAGTCCTGACGCACTCGGATTTCATATACCGGGAGCTTTTGATAAAGTGCTTCATATAAATAACTGCCATCTTCAGCACGACCTCGGCAACCGTATAAGGAATTTCATATATGATTATGCGGAGGCCAAAGGGTTGGATTTTTATGATCTGCGTGCTAATACAGGCCTGTTGCGCACTCTTATGCTTCGTATCGCCTCTACCGGACAAGTGATGGTATGTATCACTTTTGGCCGTGCTGACAAAGACGCCTCAGAGGCACTTATGAATGCGATACTTGAGGCGTTTCCTGAAATAACTTCTTTGGTCTGCGTCATCAATACTAAGCTTAATGACTCCATAGGCGATCAGAAAGTGATAGTGTATAAAGGTAGCGATTATATTGAGGAGGAGATGGAAGGCCTGAAATTCCGGGTCAATGCCAAATCATTTTATCAGACCAATTCGCACCAAGCCTATGTTCTATATACAGAAGTGAGGCGTATGGCCGGCCTGGATAAAGAAATTGATGCAGAAAAGCCACTTATATATGATCTATATACAGGTACCGGGACTATTGCCAACTTTGTCGCGCGTAGAGCCGGTAAGGTCGTGGGAATAGAATATGTCGAGGAAGCAATAGCCGATGCCCGGCTTAACGCAGAAGTCAATGGCCTTGACAACACTTTCTTCACTGCGGGAGATATGAAAGATGTGCTTACAGAGGATTTTATAGCTCTTCATGGCACACCTTCCGTAATGATTATAGATCCTCCAAGAGCAGGCATGCATGCCGATGTAGTGGAGGTCATAATGAAAGCCCGCCCGGCTACTATAATATATGTGAGCTGCAATCCGGCAACACAAGCAAGGGATTTGGCCCTCCTTGATGCTGCATATAAAGTGATGGAAGTGCAGCCTGTGGATATGTTCCCCCACACGCATCATGTGGAAAATATAGTGAAATTGGAGGTGCGGTGATAATATGTCGGTGGGTAATGCCTTTTAAGTATGTTGTATAACATACGTGTAAATTTTGCATATTGCATAAAAAGGCGTAACTTTGCATCGTAATCAGGAGAATGCCTGATGCACCATATTCATTATGTTAATCCTTAAAATCCAGGGTTGTACGCTCAGATATCTCTGTTGCTACAATCGTTATGATCGATAAAATTTTTCATAATCTACACACTCAATATTCATACACATCACACATTTTTATTACCTTAAATCTATCACGGAAAATTGTAGTCAGAGCCTCTCGGTGACGGGGGGCTCTGAAGCATTTTTTACTATTTTAATACGGGCTAATGCAACTGTAGAGGCGCATGGTAATGGCGCATGGTAATAACGGCGCATAGTAAAAAACCTGTGTTTATGCGTAGAGATTGCAAAGTCGGAAGATGA
>CAJTTA010000002.1 GCA_910579305.1 uncultured Muribaculaceae bacterium | reverse complement strand
GTTAGCGGCTTAGCCAAGGCTGAACAACCTCAAATTTTACCGAATCATTGTATATACAAAAATGCCGAAAATAGTGTTTTTTTACACTATTCGCGGCATTCTTGATGTCGGTAGAGATTATGTGATTACTCCTCTTTTCCGGTTAAGATATCGAAACGCGCTTCACGTAGTTTCTCTTCCACGTAGTCGGCAGTTACGGTGAATTCGCCTGTGTTTTGCGACGGCACATCAAACATTGCGTCGACCATCACAGTCTCGGCTATCGAGCGCAGACCGCGAGCCCCGAGCTTATATGCCAGAGCCTTGTCCACGATGGCATCGAGGGCCTCGGGCGTGAATTCGAGCTTTACGCCGTCGATCTCAAAGAGGCGCTTGTATTGGCGCACAATGGCATTCTTGGGTTCCGTGAGGATGCGGCGGAGCGCGTCGCGGTCAAGGGGATTGAGGCTTGTGAGGACGGGCAGTCGGCCTATTATTTCGGGAATGAGGCCGAAGCTCTTGAGATCCATGGGCATCACATAGCTCATGAGGTTGTTCAGGCGCTCCTTGCGCTTGGTAGCGTCTTGACCGAATCCCACTACCTGCGTGTTGAGGCGGGCGGCTATCTTGCGCTCTATGCCGTCGAATGCGCCGCCGCATATGAAGAGAATATTCTTCGTGTCAATGGCAATCATCTTCTGCTCCGGATGCTTGCGTCCGCCATTGGGAGGCACCAGCACGGTAGAGCCTTCAAGGAGCTTGAGCAGGCCCTGCTGCACACCCTCGCCTGATACGTCGCGCGTGATGGACGGGTTGTCGCTCTTGCGTGCTATCTTGTCGATCTCATCGATGAAGACTATCCCCTTCTCCGCACGCGCCACATCGTAGTCACAGGCCTGAAGCAGACGGGTGAGCAGGCTCTCCACATCTTCTCCCACATATCCGGCCTCGGTGAGCACAGTGGCGTCGACAATTGCGAAAGGCACATTGAGCAATCGCGCTATGCTCTTGGCCAGCAGGGTCTTGCCTGTGCCTGTGGGGCCTACGAGAATCACGTTGCTCTTCTCTATGTCCACCTCAGAGTCGGCCTTTGCCTCGGCATGGCCTCGGGCATCGATCTCCGCCAGACGCTTATAGTGATTGTACACGGCAACGGAGAGATATTTCTTGGCCTCCTCCTGGCCTATCACATACTGGTCGAGAAAGTCGCGGATTTCGTGAGGGGTAGGTATCTTGGCCGGCATTTCATTGCCAGTATCTTTCTCAGCCTTGTCTTCCTGCAGCGACTCCTCTCTGCGCGAGTTGATGAAGTCGATACAGTCGGAGCAGATCGTGAGATTGTTGAATACGGTGACCACACGGTTCTGCGGCGAGTCGGACGCACCGCACATCACGCATGTAAGTGCTTGCTTCTTAGCCATCAGTCCTTCTTGTTGGGGTTAACGAGCACACGGTCGATCATGCCGTATTCCTGAGCCTCGGCGGCAATCATCCAGTAGTCTCGGTCGGAATCGCGCTCCACTTTCTCAAACGGCTGGCCGGAGTGTGAGGATATTATGCGATACAGCTCATCCTTGAGCTTGAGAATCTCGCGGGCGGTGATCTCGATATCTGATGCCTGGCCCTGTATTCCTCCCAGCGGCTGGTGTATCATCACTCGTGAGTGGGGCAGGGCATATCGCTTGCCTTTCTCGCCGGCCACAAGGAGCACGGCGGCCATGGAAGCGGCCATGCCGGTGCATATGGTGGAGACGTCGGAGCTGATATACTGCATGGTGTCGTAGATGCCGAGACCTGCGTAGACACTTCCTCCGGGCGAGTTGATGTATATGTTTATGTCCTTGCCGGGATCGGCGGAGTCGAGGTACAGGAGCTGGGCCTGAATGATGTTGGCGCTTTGGTCGGACACCTGAGTGCCGAGGAATATTATGCGATCCATCATGAGGCGCGAGAAGACGTCGAGCTGGGTGACGTTGAGCTGCCTCTCCTCAAGGATGTAAGGGTTCATGTAGTCGGCCCGGGGAGCGGCAGATGTCAGGGCCGCGAGGCCGGGAGTGTTGTTGACGGCAGCCGTGTAGGAGTCGAGAGTGTTGCCGTTGAGGCCGAGATGGCCTGTGGCGTATTTGCGGAAATCGGAATTGTTCATGAAAATAGAGAATTATAAAAATTGTTTCCGAGGAAGAAATGTCACGAACATAACAAACATTGTGCCAGAATAGTTGAAAATATTCGTAAACAGATGAGGACGCGAAAAAACGTCCGCGTCCTCACTCAGATTATGTCGATGTGTGCGGCATGCCAACTACCGCATGCACTTATTCAGCAGCCTTGAAGAGATCGTTGAACTGCTCTACGCTCACTTCCTTCTCATCGACGGTGACAGCCTCCTTGACGGCGGCCCACATCATGGAGTCGGCTACCTGAGTGGCTATCTGCTCGCGGGTGCGCTCATTGGAGAGCATGTCGTCGACATAGCGGTCGAGCACATTGTCGGGGAGTCCGGCCATGCCATACTGTGCGAAGCGGCTCTCTGCGAGCTGGCGGGCGAAGGTCTTCATGTCATCGGCAGTTACCTTCACGTCGAGGTTCTGAGAAATAGTCTCGCGGATGAGCTGCCATTCAAGATCGGTGCGGATCTTGGTGTATTCCTCATCGATGTTCTCGGCGGTGAGAGCTTCGTTTACGCTTATGAGATAGTCTTTCAGCACGGCGTCGGGCAGCTCGATGGCGCCGGCGGCCTTCACGAGTATTTCCTTGCCGTCGATGGTGAAGCGGAAGTTGGAGTCGTTCTCAAGCTGTCCGGCTATGAGCTTCTTCACGGCTTCCTTATATTCCTCGGCATTGTGCACATTGCCCTTGCCGAAAGCAGCGTCGAAGAATTCCTCTCCGTCTTCAGCGGGCTTGAGCACGATTATCTCCTTTATCTCCATAGAGAAGTCGCCATGATGGGCTGCGGTCTCTTCCTTGGATATGTTGAGCATGGAGGAGAGCTCGGCCTCGTTGGAGTCGCAGGTTGCAGCGGGGTTGAAGGTCACCACGTCGCCCACATGCTTGCCAGCGAAGATAGCCTTCTGCTCCTCGCTCTTGAAGTATTCGGGAGAGAGTATGCCGTTCTCCACCACGATTCCTTCGGCCAGAGGCTTGCCCTCGGCATCGAGCTCGGTCATCACGCCTTTCACGAGAGCGTTGGGCTCGACAGTCTCGCCGGCTTCCTGCTTGCCGTAGCGGCGACGGAGCATCTCGTCCTGACGCTGGATCATTTCCTCGCTCACCTCGATGTTATAATAGGGTATGTGCATCTCCTTGTTGACATCGAGCTTGAGCTCGGGAGCGATGCCCACCTTGAATTCAAAGGTGAAATCCTTGCCGTCGATGTTGAAGTCGGGGTTGGGCACAGGGATGGGATTACCGAGCACCTTGATCTTGTTCTCGTTGATGTAGTTGTATAGAGCGTCGGCCACTTCCTTGTTGAGGACATCGGTCTTGGCAGCCTTGCCGTATTTCTTCTGGATGAGGGCGGCAGGCACATGACCCGGGCGGAAACCCGGTTCGGGACGGTTGTTATTGATGTCGCGAAGAAGCTTCTTGATCTTGTTCTGATAGTCTTTTTCCTCAAGCGAGACGGTGATGGTGGCATTCACGGCGTCGAGCTTGTTCATTGTTACATTCATGGGTTGTGAATTATAATCGGATATTAATAAATATACATTTAGAATTCCATCTCTTATGCGCATACCAATGCCTAAGGGCGGAATGTAGCTGCAAAAATACGAAAAAATGGCGAACTATACAAACCTGCCGGATTTTGCAGCCGTTTTCATAAGACCGGAGCCCGGAATCTCATGCGATCCGGGCTCCGATTCATAGTGGGTTAAGAGAGCGTTTAGATGATTATCTTTTCTCCTGAGATCACGTATACGCCCGGAGTAAGATCTTCAATCACATTGCGGCCATTTACGAGGCGGATTACCTTGATGCGCAGGCCCTCGATGTTGAATACCTCTATCTCGGTCTCGCGGTCGGCATAGATTACGAGCTTGCCTCCTTCGCGAGTGGCAGTAAGGCCACCCTCTTCCACCTCTTGGATGCCTGTGGGTATTTCAGGGGTGGTGTCTATGTCGATGGGGAAGCTGCTTCCCGGTTCTGCCACGGCATACACGCTGAAGGGTGCTACCTGGGTAGTCGCTGCGGCGCGCGCTGCAGTGGAGGTGCCCTCCTCTACAAATGCGGAGCCGTCGTCACTGAGAAGATAGGTGCCGGATGCCTGGAGCTCGCGGGAGCTTAAAGTGGCCACAAGATCATAGTCGCTGCCGGCCACACGGATCTCAGAGGGGGTCTGAGGCACGGTGCACTGCTGTGCCTCAAAGTGCACGGTGCCCGGCTCGGTATCCTTGGAGAGGCTCACGATGTAAGGCGTATTGGCCCGGATGCCGTTCATCAGCTTAAGCGTGCCGGCAGTTTCTGCATCGAGGGATGCAGCCATGTATACGCCATTTTCATTGGTCACGGCCATGCCATGGAATTGCGACATGACGCCGCCTGCGGCATTTGTCACCTTGTCGGGAGTGAAGGGGAGCACGAGTGCCTTCCAGTGGCTGTTGCCTGAAGAGGCTTCAAGAGCCATATCCATGCTGATGGTGTTGCCCTCGGTTATGTTGAAGGCGTTGAGAGCCTCGAAGTTATAGGCCGGGTCGATGTATATGCTCTGCAGGGATTCGTAGACACGGTTGCGGTTTTCGGCCGATGACTCTGTGCGCACACGCACATAATTGGCCTTTGCCTCGGGGGTATCCACATTTTCATCAAGATATATGATACAGTTGGGGTTGATACCTGCAAACGCATCGGAGGAATAGGAGTCGGGGCGTGAGCTTTCGGCTCTGCGGCGCACGCGGGCAGGCTGAGAGTCGGGACGCGCGGCAATGAATGTCACGCTGGTAAGATTGTCGCAGCCGTTGAAGGCGTTGGCTCCCACGGCCTTGATGCCGGTGAAGCTCAGGGTCTTGAGCGAAGAGCAGCCCTTGAAGGCATTCTCGCCGATATAGTCTACACATTCGGGCACCTGCACACTTGAGAGATTCGTGCAGCCTGAGAATGTGCCGGCCTCAATGTCAGCGGCATTGGGGAGCACTACGCTCACCAGAGTCTCCTTGCCGGCCATGGCCTCAGAGGGCAGAGCCACCGAGAGACCCGAGAGGTCGAGCTGCTCAAGGGAGGGCAGCTGCTCGATTATGTCTATCACCTTCTCTGCATCGATGTCGCCTGCGAGTGCGATTGAGGTCACATCCTTGGCTTCGGCAGGATCAATCACGTCTACCTCGGCGAGATTGAGTGTGGCGCCGTTCACGGGCACAGCAAAGATGTTGACATCCATGTTGCTGTCGGTGACGTCGAGAGTATAGAAGCCATCCTCATCGGCCGACAAGACGGTTTCTCCCACTTTCACCACAGGTCTTACCTCCGATGTGGAGACGCCTGTGAGCTTGACTTTGAAACGCACGGAGCTGTCCTCTCTCACGCTTTTGAGCACAGGCGCTGTGGCATTGTAGTAGTCGAACGTCTCAAACAAAGTGGCCTTCTCGCCCTCAGTTTCCTCATTATTGCGGATTTCCTCCGGCTCGATGATTATATTTTGCGATGTGCAATTGAAGGTCACATCATAGAGGTATAAGACATCGATAGTGTGGTCGCCTATGAGATCCTTACGACTTAAGTCATTGGGGTTATAGAAAGTAAGCGTCAGAGATCCGTCGGAAGCGATTTTCTCATCGGGAAGCAGCTTGCCGTTGTCATATACTTTCACTCCCTGATTGGGATTGTAAGCATCAACGCCTTCGGGGTGAGTGTCGTTGCTCTTGGCGGCTACAAAGAGCTTGCCGCTGAAATCACAGCTTTCCTGCGACACATTGTCACCCAGGAAGTTGACAACCTTTGCGATGTCTAATTTTGCATCTTTTGTAAAGCAACGTGTTACATCGAAATTGATGCCATATACGGGATAATCATAAGCGATATTGAAATTCAGATATTTCCAACCATTAATCCAATCCTTTCCATACCAGTCGTTGGTCTCATGGGGTGTTGTATAAGTTTTATAGTATTCAGGTTTTACAACAAGTGTTACTTTGGGATGATGGCTGATACCAAGGGTATTAGGATAGTCATGAGCGTTATTACCAAAGCCTGAGACTGAATTAAAGTCTATGTGATGTACTTTATTGTTGCTGGGAGCAGCGTAACAATATAGAGTGGTGAGGTTATCACAACCTTTGAAACAGTCGCGTTTCAGTCCACCTTGATGCGCTTTGTCCCTGCCATTTACAACAGCATTCTCATCATTATATAGATTTAAAGGTAGTTCCAGTTCTGTTATTGCGGAACAGCCGATGAGTGCGCTTGCGCCAATTCTTCTTATAGATTGAGGGAACTTTAGATCTTTCAGCTTGATGTTTGCTGTAGCAGCCGCACTTGTAGAGCAGAATGCTTCCGCGGGGAATTCGTTGGCCGGATAAGTGGAAGGTTTTGCTCTGTCAGCAACAATCGTAGCACCGGAAAGGTCAAGAGACACCACGGTGCTCCATGCTTTTGATTCTCGGAATAATCCGAAGTCAGTGTAGTCGATATTTCCTTTTATAATTACCTTGGGACGAAGTTGAGCGAGTCTTTGCTCCTTCAATGCCGAATTATTAGGATCCCATAGACGTTCGCCTGATTGGAGATCGAATGTCACCGCCTCCATTTGGTCAGGTGTTAAGACTCTGATATCAAAATTCAAGTCTTCCTTGGCGATGAAAGAATAGTTAACAGATTTAGCTTCATGAGCCACGGGTGTGCCGTTGACCAGCATAGTTATTACGTCGGTGGCGTTCTTCGGCGTGATCTTGAAGGTGAGGTCGCGTCCGCGCACAGCACTGGTCACTATGCCGGAGAGATTGGCTTTCTCTTCAAGACCCTCGGGGAAGGTGAAGTTGTAGACGGGGGTCTGATTGTTGAGAGCCGGGAGAGCGTCCACCACATCATCATTGGCGCCGTTTACGAGCACCCATGTCTTCTTGTTGAAAGAAGTGGCAAGGCGTATGAGGTTGCCCTCGCGCACAGTTGCGTCGGTCACACAGCAGTTCACATTCATCTTGAATCCGGATCCGGGGCCGGCCGACCAGTTGCTTATGGGCGAGATGAATTCCTTGATTCGGCCATCGGCGGTAGTGAGGACGGCGGCCCAGAATACATTCTCGGTTACTTTAAACGAATTCACACGTATGGTGAAGGGCACGCCCGGGAGCACGTTCACCGCATCGGTGATCATACCTATCGCGCCACCGTCGCCGGTTATGGTCCAGGGAGAGTCGTAAGTGCTTACTTTAGAGGGCTCCACGAGATCGAAGTGGATAATCGTGTTGTTATTGAGAGTCACGGAGTAATTACCCTGTGCGTCAGGCTTGAGCAGAGTGGAATTGGCATAGACGTCCATGCGGTTGTCATTGTCCTCTATGTGCTCGGCCTGGAAGACGATGGTCTTGCCCTTCTCGTAGCGGCCGGGCTCGGTGTCGCAGTTATACTTCACTGCGGCGTCTTCCATCACGGCAAAAGCGAAGTCGGTCGTGGCGGGCACCGGATCGACAATGATGTCTTTCATCTCCTTCCAGTGTTCTTTGTTCTTATAGCTGTTGACAGCTGCCTGGCTCGGGCAGTGGAGGGTCATTTGTCCTGCGTAGGGGTAAAGCACACACCAGTTGATGAAGGCTGCGTTGGGATTGCCCACATAGATGTCGGTAAGACCCGAAGAGCCGTTGAACACGTTGTATTCATAGGTCGACACTTTTGCCGGAATCACAATCTTCTTGATGCCGCATAAGCGGAAGCAGCCATTGTTCAGGCGGTTCACACTGCCGGGCAGTATCACCTCCTGCAGGCTCCATATGTTGCGGAATGCTTCTCGGGGCACTGCGTTGGCCTGGTTAGAACCGTAGGCGGCAATGCTTGTTCCGGAGAGGTCGAGGCGCGTAAGCTTCATGCTGCTCTTGATGAAGGCGAAGTCGCGGGCATCGATCGAGCCGAAGAGAGTGAGCTCTTTGATAGAGGCGGCGTCGCCACCGTCGAGAAGAGTCTCGAGGGATCCCGGAGTTTCAACCCAGAGGCTGCGTTTCTCCTTGATCTCAGATGCAGGCTGCACGTACACGGCAATCTCCTGATCGGCGCGCACATTGCTTATGGTGTAGTTGTAATTGGCGTCGGGGGTGAGCAGATATCCGTTGGCCTTCACTGTCACTACATCGCGGTCGGGGTGTGCGGGAGCCACGCGGAAGTGATAGTTCCATCCGCGTATCACTCTATCCTCACCGGTGAAAGTGGCATCGTTGATTGTTGCCGGCCGGCTCACGGAGAAATATTGCGGCGCGGCACCCTTGGCGGGAATCTCGTTGATGGTGATGAGCTCGCCGGGCACGGGAAGCCATGTGGCTCCGTTGTCGCTGCTTGTGGCCAGGCGTATCATGTCGCCGTCGGCTACAGAGACACCTGCGTCGGCTGCAAGCTGACAGCTGTAATCCACATAGGAATTGGGATATAAGGTCATGCCGTTGAGCGTGAGTCCGTCTATTTTGCTGAGAGCGGCCTTGAAGCTTCCGTCGGCGCCAAATAATGCTACGGTGATTTTGCCTGAGAATTTGTCGTAGCTCAGGTTCTTGAGATTGCCTACGCGCACGGTGAAGGGCTTGCCGGGAGTGAGATCGCCGTTAAGGTCGGCGCTCAGGCCGGCCTGCTGTCCGTCGGCCGTGATATGTATGGGTGACCAGGCGGCATTGTTGCCGTTGCCTGGCTTGATGTTGTAGATGATGGTGGTGAGATTATTGAAGCTGTGAGACTGGCTTACGGTGGGGTTCAGCGCAGTGCTTGCATACCAGCCTCCGTTGTTGTTGCCGTCGGCACCACCCCAGCCCCAG
Organism: uncultured Muribaculaceae bacterium; assembly: GCA_910579305.1. Classification (GTDB taxonomy): domain Bacteria; phylum Bacteroidota; class Bacteroidia; order Bacteroidales; family Muribaculaceae; genus Lepagella. The sequence goes on along the minus strand of CAJTTA010000002.1, from coordinate 83,691 downwards.
TTCACGTGAATCATGCCTGTGAGAGGGTCGTAGCCGTCTACTACGAATGCGTGGCCTGCGGTCACGTCCTGACCGCAATAGAGCACGGGGCGACCGGCGCGTATGTCATTCTCCACCAGGCGGTCGAATTCAGCCTGGCTTGAGGTCTCGGAGCGTTTCTTATAGGAGACTCCGGGATCGTAGCCGAAATAATTTATGAGAGCTGCCGGCACCTTCACCTCATAGGCGCTGGAACCGGAGTAGCCAAACTGAGTGCCGATACTTGTGGCGGTGTGATAAATGAGAGTGGCCACAGCGTCGGCCTCGGCCTGCGAGTATCCGTAGCGGTAGTTGTCCATGCGCATGTTGGCCCAGTCATAAGCCACATCGAAGTTCACCTGATTGTAGCTGCCGGTGCCTCTTTCCGGATAGTTGTGATATTTCATTATCATGGCCATGGCGGTGCCCACGCAGCCGGTGAGGGGGTTGCCCGGTATCATGCTGTTGAAGGGAGATTCCTGGCGCCATTCAGGAGTCTTGAGCAGGATTTTCTCATTGCTTTGGGCTGTGCGGCGTGCCATGCGCCGGCGTTCGGCCTGCTCCACTGGCTTCTGGAGCTTCGGTGCGGCCTTGATCTCGCTCTCGAGTCCCTGCATCATCCATTTCATGGCAGGGGGCACGGAGGAGAGGTCATAATTGTTTTCAAGGGAATATCCCAGCACGGGGGTGGTACAGTCATCGGCTGAAATGATGATGAAGCCTTTGCCGTCACGTGCGTTAAACACATAATACAGTGGATGCGATGTCGTGCCGCATGTGTACACGAGATCGAGAGCATCAGATGAAGCTAATCTGTCCTGACTGCTTGCACTAAAAAAATCTGCAGCCAACTGCTTTGCGTTGTCTATCGACACCACATTGGCATGCGACACGGCAGCGGCGCATGCAAGCAGAAGGAAAATTAGCTTTTTCGAGTAATGAATTAACATAACTTTGGGTTAATTTTCGCTGTTGATTTATTTGAAATATATGTATTTAGCTAAAGATATCCTAATGGATGTAAATGTGGAGTCAATTCTTAATTAACTGAGAATCAACCCATTGATCGTAATCTGTGGCGATTTGCGGGTGCAAAGTTAAGCAATAATTCCGAAATCAAAAAATAGTGTTGCAGGAATTGCGTATTAAATATTTGTGACATTTACCGTGTGCGGTATCGTTTTCAATTCTCATTCAGCAGAATATGAGTTTCTTCGGCTGATCCGTTTTTTTTGTGAGGGATGCTTGGCGGAGGTATTTTCGGGAAGGCGCAGGGTGCCGCATGCCGGTTGATAAATAAAAAAAAGAGACTCTCCTTAAGGGAAAGTCTCTTGATATGAAAGGGGGTGGAAGATGGGGCTCGAACCCACGACCTACGGAACCACAATCCGTCGCTCTAACCAACTGAGCTACATCCACCATGTCTTGCATTCAAGCCTTGCATGGCTCAATTGCGGTGCAAAGTTACGCATTATTTTTCAAGCACACAAGCTTTATTCGATATTTTTTAAGGTGTTATGTGTAACCTATTGTCTGTCAGTGCTGTGTGTCAGTGCGTTTGCGTGCGCTATGAAGTCCCAGTGGCGGTGGAACACCTTGTGAATGCGTTCGGCCGTGCGTCCGTCTTTGCGAAATTCAGGCAGATAACACGCGCATTTCAGCTCCGGATGTGGCTTGCCGGTGAAGAGCACCTTCTGAGGGTAAGGAAGGGCATCGAATCGGCGCATGGTCTCATCTGTGATATAGTAATTATCTGATAACTTTATGATTGCGTTATTCCAGTCTATCCGTTTGACTCGACGGTTCCATTTGCTGCGGGCCACTTCGGCCGATGGGTAGTGCAGGAAGTGTATCTCCACGCCGGAGGGGAGCAGGCCCACTGGATAGTCGGCCGTGTGGTGGATGTGCTGCAGGTGACGGGATTCGGCTTTGCTTATGAATGTAAGCTCCCCCTCAAGCATAGAGGGATCCTCAAGAATCTTCACGAAGTCTTCCGGCATCACGAATAGTCCGATGAAGGGGGAGTTGAAGGGGAGATGCAGATAGCGGTAGAGGAATCCACCCCAGCAGTCGTTGCTGATTATGCTTACGCTCTTGTTGAGCAGTCGGCGGCGCCAGAGTGGGTGTCGCCACAGAGCCTGCACGTCGAGCCACATGTTTTCGATATTGCTTACGGCCATGATTCTTCAGTGTCTTGACAGGCGCCTGCGTAAGGCTCTGAGCAGGAAGCCTGCGTGGCGCAGTATGGTGGGAATGGTGCCGAAGTGGCGGCACATGATGTGGTAACGCTCTTTGAGCGAGGCTTTGTGATTGCGGTCGGTGAGGCCGTCGGTGAGATAGTCTATGGCTACCATGTGGAGATTGCGGCAGCGGGCGGGAGTGGTGATTTTAAGGCACCGCAGGCACCAGTCATAATCGGCTGAAAACCTGTAGGCAAGATCATATGCCGGGGCCTTCTCCCGGCGCATGGCAAATGCCTGGTGGCACACGAGCATGCCGCGGGCAAAGCTCCGGAATGTGAGTGCTTCCGGGACGCTGAGATGCCTCGGCCCTATTACATTGCGTGCGGCGTCCACAAGGCGCGTGTCGGCGTAGATTATGTCTGTGTCGGGGCCTGCCGCTCCGGCATACGCCTCAAGGGTGCGGGGGGAAGAGAAGGTGTCGCCGGCATTGAGAAAGATCACATATGTGCCGCGCGCTTTGCGCAGACCTTTGTTCATGGCGTCATAGAGGCCATGGTCGGGCTCGGAGAAAGTGTGCCGGCGGGTATTGCCGGGAGCTTCGGCAAGCTCGAGAGTGCCGTCGGTGGAGGCTCCGTCTATTATCAGGTGCTCATAATCGGTGCAGCTTTGCGCGTCTACCGATGCAAGCGTGGGGGGCAGCTCGCCGGCGGCATTGAAGGTGATGGTGATTATGGAAAACAGCGGGTTATTGCTCATGGCGTAATGTGATTCTGAGTATGAAAGGGGAGAGGGGGGTGACCGGTAACAGAGATGAGCGCTTGATGCCGGGCAGCCATAAGGGGCGGTCGGCCGAGTCGGCAAGCAGCAGGAAGCTGTCTCGCTCGGCCGGAGGCACGCCGGCTTCCTTGAGCACTTTGGCCACGGTGGTGCTTCCTCTCAGGCCCATGGGAGAGAATCTTTCGCCCGGGTGGGGGGGACGCAGATGCAGCCCCCGGGCAGGCGGTGCGCAGTAGAAGGCGCTCTGAGAGCGGTCGGCCCGGAGTGAGAGTCGGGTCTCTTCGGAATTTGTAAGTTTTTCGACTACGATGCGTGCAGAGGCAAGCGGAGAGTCGAAGCCGGGTGGGGAGAACGTGAGTCCGCGAGCCGATTTGGTCACAGTCCCTTCCGGAAGATGCCACTGTGCGCCCGGAGCGGCAGAGGCCATGTCGGAAATCTGTGTGGGCGAAGCGCTGCGCCTGCCGAGCCAGGCATGAATCAGAGCTGCGGGAGCAGGAGATTCTTTCAGGGCTTCGTGAGGCAGCAAGTGCTCGGGGCAAGAGCCGAGGGCGCGAGCTAAAGCACTGTCGGCAAGGAGTGCGGAGTCGCAGAGGTGGGCGCGTGTGCGAGCGAGTGTCTTGTCGAGTCCGGGCCAGCGAGAGCGGAGCGCCGGCAGGATTTCATTACGCAGGAAATTTCTCTTGAAGTCGGAGGCGAGATTTGAGCTGTCGGTGATCCATTCCGCTCCGATGCTGTCGAGATAATCCTGTATCTCGGCTCGGGAGAAGGGGAGCAGGGGACGTATTATCTCACCGTTGTCGCCTTTCATGCCCGTGAGTCCGCGTATACCGGTGCCGCGCAAGAGATTGAGGAGCATTGTCTCAGTGTCATCGTCGGCATTATGGGCCACGGCAATGCGCTGCAATCCGCATTCTTTGGCCAGCCTGCGAAACCACTCATAGCGTAGCTCCCGGCAGCCCATCTCAAGGCTCAGTTTTCTCTGAGAGCAATATGTGTCGGTGTCAAAGTCGGTGACATGAAGGGTCACGCCGAGAGCGGCGCACGTCTGCCTCACAAATGCTTCATCACGCATGCTCTCCTCTCCCCGCAGATGAAAATTGCAATGCGCCGCCACGCCTGCCACGCCTGCTCTCCGGCAGGCATGCAGCATGGACATGGAGTCGGCTCCTCCGCTCACGCATATGAGCCACGGGGCGGAGTATTGTGCGGCAGAGAGGATGGCATGCTCTATGGGATGTCGGGGCATAAGAGGCGGTTTGGGAAGCTGTGTTACTAATAAATGTCGGGTCAGGCGTCCAGGGCGTAGGCCGATTGTTTTATCTGTTCTGCCAGGAGCAGCGGGGATTTTCCCGATGCGCGCATATCGCTGCATCTCACCGGTGTTCCGAAGGTGATGGTGTATCGGCTTCCGCGGGACTTCACGAGCTCGGATGGCAGCAGGATCTGCTCAAAGTTGAACCGGATGCCGAGTCGGCGCCTCCACTTGGCCAGCCTGTAGAAGAGCATAGAGTTTCTTCCGGAGAAATACACCGGAATTATGTCGCGGTCGTGCTCTATGGCTTTGGTTACGAATGCCTTGTGCCACTGCAGGTCGGCTATTCTTTCACCTCTGCCGAGCCTGGATACGAGCCCGGCCGGGAAATATAGCAACTGAGCCCCGGAGGCGAATGCTTCCTGCAGGCCGCGGACTGCTTGACGCCCCTGGGCGCCAAACTTATTTATTGGTATGAATATGCCTCTGAGCGGCTCCACATTCATCAGCAGGTCATTGACAGGGAAGCGTATCCCGTCATCGCCATATCGAGAGCCGAGCACGCTTATGAGGGCTATTCCGTCGAGACCTCCCAGAGGGTGATTGGAAGCGAAGATGAATCGTCCCTGCTCCGGGATGTTTTCAAGTCCGCGTGTCTCGACCGATATGTCGAGATCCCTGAGAGCGGCAGAGGCGAATTCCACTCCGCGTGCCGGGTAGGTGCGTGCCAGGATGCCGTTGAGCTCACGCTGCCTGATGAGTTTTTCCATCAGGCTGACAAGGCAGCGTGGCACCCTGCCGGGCACACGTTCGGTTACTATTTTCTGCAGGTCTATCTGCAAAGGGCCGCTGGCGGACATAAGGTGCTTTTATAAAAAAAGTCCCTCCGATACGATGGGCGGAAGAACTTGATGGATTACATGAAGAATTAGGAGCTCAGCTCCGTCTCTTACTTGGAAGCGAGGTGATCGCTCACAGTGAGAGAGCGACGGCCTTTGGCGCGACGGCGGGAAAGCACTTTGCGGCCATCCTTGGAGGCCATTCTTTCACGGAAACCGTGCTTGTTCACACGGCGGCGGTTGGAGGGTTGAAAAGTTCTTTTCATTGTATCGGAGTCTTATTATTAATCAGTTATGAGGATGCAGCCCGCCAAAGGCAGGTGTATTTCGGAGTGCAAAATTACAAAACGATTTCCAATCCTCAAAATTTTCAGTCAAAAAAGTTACAAATCTTGGAGAGTGACTGAAATTCAATCGAATTAAACATTCAGCCGGACAAGTCATATTCTTTATTTTTTCAGCAGAGAAGAGGCTTAGCTTAGAGTGAGAGTTTGCCGAATCACCACAGTGCCTCGGCATGCGACAGATCTCCGCATTTCACTCACAGCGGCCTGGTGCGGCCATCGCTATGCGGCCTCGGCTGCGCATGGCTTCGCGTCCTATGGCAAGCCGGCTTGCATAGAGCATGGTGATGAATATGAATGTTGCCACGATACAGCCTCGTGCCACAGGCGGCAGGCACATGAAAAGAAAGAATCACCTGTTTTTAATTCGGCTGCCGGAGTAGGAGGGTGTAGGCAGAGAAGAAAAGGGAGGCGAAAGTAACAAAAAAGAATAAAAGATTTGTTTTTTTTTTTTTTTTTTTTTTTTGACTAACTTTGCAAAAAAGATGCAAATTGTATAGTAATTAGGTTTGAGCTAACAGAAAATACCATAATACTAAATAATAATTCTTGCTTTATGAAACGACTATGGATGTGGTGCATGTTGATTGCGTGCACTCTTCTTACTCCGCTTCCGGGCTTTGCACAGGAGAAGGCAAAGCCCGGGCAGACGGTGGAATTCAGGCTTGATCCCAAGACGGCGCGTCTTGAGGTGGACGGGCGTCCGCAGACGGTGGAAAACGGAGTGGTCCGTATGAATCTCTCGGCAGGCACTCACAAATATGTTGTCACAGCCGATGACTATCACTCCAAGACGGCTGATTTCGACGTGGAGAAATCCTCGAAGACTCTCGTTATAGATGTGCCTCTCATGTACAGCGTGGGGTGGCTCAAGCTTGAAGGCTCCGATGTGGTCAATGCGGAAGTCCTCGTAGATCGCAGGCCGGTGGCTCTCTCTTCCGGGAAGTCGGTGAAGCTTGAAGGAGGCATACACACGCTCCAGATCAGCAAGAGGTATTATGATCTCTACGAGGATGAAATCAACATTGTGGAGGGTGAGACCTATGTGCTGCGACCTGAAATGACGGCACAGTTCGCACGCACTCATATCAATGTGGCCGGCGGCAACGCCGAGCTGTGGATGAATGGGGAGAAGATCTCCGACGACGGCTCATGGAGCGGCCCCCTTGAGAATGGCTCATATGAGATAGAGGCCCGCAGACCATATTACGAGACTGTGCGCGAGACGGTGGAAATTACGTCAAGCGGTGAGGAGCGGCGCATATCTCTGCGCGCTCCCGTGCCGATGCTCGGTTCTATCCACATCTCTTCCACCCCTTCGGGCGCCGATGTGAGGGTGGACAACAAGAAGGTAGGCAAGACGCCGGTGGTGATGCCGGAGGTGCTCATAGGCTCTCACGTGATAGAGCTTTATAAGGACGGATATGCCCGTCAGAACTTTGCGGCAGAGGTGAAGGTGGGCGAGACCACCAGGGTGGCCCGCCAGCTCAGTGACCAGGAGACAATAACTGTCACTACCGACCCTGAAAACGCCTGTCTGTGGGTGGATCACGTTTGTGTGTCTTGTATTACTCCTTGCAGCTACACCGGCAAGATAGGCGAGCATGAAGTGGAGGTGTGGACATATGGATATGATAAAATAAAGAAGCGCATGACCCTCGGCAAGGAGCCCCGGGTGCATTTCAAGCTCAAGCCCTCGATCATCAAGCGTACCGATTTCTATATCGGTCTGGGCATGAGCGCAGGTTCCTGCATGAGTGTCGACGCCACTATGGGATTCAACGTCAAGAACGTCAACGTGGAAGGATTCTACAGTTATGGCCTTAAAGAGAGTCCTTCTATATATTGGCTGCCGGCCGGAGACAATTCCTCCGAATACCCTGAGAGTGATAGCTTCAGAGCATCCATTATAGCCGGCGGCAGGATAGGCTACAGCTTTTTGCTCGGCAATCGCCTGAAAGTCACTCCTCAGGCTGGCTGTAAGTTCACTTCTATAAGTGGCAATGTAGAGACTCTCAATTGCCTGGGCGCCACGGCCGGCGCACGCATATATCTGGCGTTCTCACGCAGATTCGGCCTCAGCGTCACGCCCGAATATTGCTTCGGGATCATGAAGGGTGATGAGTATAAGGCAGTGTCGGAGATATGTCCCGAGGTGAAGAAAATGGCCGAAGGCTTCAATGTCAAGATTGCCCTGGTGTGGTGTCTGTAACAAATAACTTACGATCATGAAATTCCAACATATATTTATCGGTGCATTGCATGCTCTTGCAGCTGTCACGCTCGCATCGTGTGAGGATAATTTTATGCTTGACAAAGGCATGTATCCCTCGCTTCAGAATAATTATCTTTCGGTTGCCCCGGACGCGCTTTCTTTTTCTTCAGACGCAGTCAACCAGAGTATTCAGATCCGCACGCTGGATGCCGGATGGCGTATATCCGGCCTGCCGGAGTGGCTTGAGACCGATGTTGAAGAGGGCACGGGATATAAGGAGGTATATGTGCAGGCTGCTGTCAACGACCGGCCTGTCAGCCGGGAGGCCGTCTTCGATGTCGCGGCTTCCGGCGAGGGATGGACTCTGACTAAGAATGTGGTAGTGTCGCAGAGTCAGGGCCGTGCTTCCATTAAGCTGGCCACTAATAGTCTCACGGCGTCGGGCGCCGCTCACAGCGAGACGGTGGATGTGGAGACTAATCTGACCGACATAGAGTTGGCGAGCACACAGACGTGGCTCACCGCCGCTTATGACAAGGCCAACAGTGTGATTATCCTTACATTCGAAGAGAATCAGTCTACTTACAGCCGCTCGGCTACAATCACAGCATCTTCCATGGATAATTCGGTAAGCACCTCGATGTATGTGACACAGAATCCTCCATCGGTGGATGTGGATGACACGAGCACGCTTACGGTGGATGTGGACGGCGGCACCTATGTCCGCAGCATCACCAGTGAATCGTCATGGCAGGCGGTCGCGGACGAGTCATGGATAGACGTCACACCATCGGAGGGCGCCGCGGGCGTGCACACACTCAACATAAGCGTGGCACCCAATTATGACACATCTTCGCGCTCGGGATATGTATATCTGTATGTATCAGAGACAAGCTCGTATAAGTCGCGCATATATGTATCGCAGCCGGGACGCTATATCTCTCATACGCCCCAGCAGCTTCATCTGGCTTATGACGGTTCATGTGATGATGCAATGACAGTTTCTTCCAACGTAGCCTGGGAAGTGCAGCGCAAGCCTGAGTGGCTCACGATGAAGCCCTCCTCGGGAGTGGCCGGCAAGACTGTGGTCACGCTCAGTGCCGATCCTCTGGCCTCGCTTGTGCAGCGTTCGGGCCAGGTGGTGCTTGCAAGTGTGCCGGGAGGGAGTGTAACTCATTCATTCGATGTTTTGCAGAGACCTATAAGTATAGATGAGGAAGCAGGCATGGAATTTGACTGGCACGCATCATCTCAGACTTATCGACTGCCTTTCCCCGGGCAATGGAGCGCATCGGTGTCGGATGGATGGTTGTCGTTGTCGGAATATAGCGGTACGGGCGAGACCGATCTTCTTGTGACAGTGACCGAGAATGAATTGCAGCAACCGCGCACAGCCACTGTCGCATTCATATCGGAAGGCAAGACTTTCTCTATGAGTGTTCTCCAGCAGGCACAATATCTTTACATCGATGGCACAGGGGGAGAGATCTCCGCAAGAGGTGGCTCCGTGGAGCTTACGGTTAAGTCATCGCTTGGCGCCCTGACAAGTGTGGAATATGAAGGAGCCTCTACAGGATGGCTTGATGTCACGGATGATGGCAATGGAGTATATATGCTTGTAGCCGAGGCCAATCCTTCAATCCATGAGCGCACGGCTACATTTGTGATCAAGCCTTCTGACCCGGGCGCCGCCGACAAATATCAGCAGGGAGTGCGTTTCGTACTGAAGCAGTTTGGACGCCGCATCTCGGCCGATACTTCAGCGATAGAGATGCATGCCAAGGGAGGAACGTCGGCTGTGTATACCGTAAGTGCCGACGGTGACTACACTATGGCCGCTGCTGACGCCGACACATGGTATACATTCGTGCCGAATTACAGCAATAATACATTCTATATAGTATGCTCCGAGAATAAGACCCACGGCGATCGCAAGGGACATATACGTCTGAGCCTTTCCGGCCTTCCCGCAGGAGAGACTTTTGAAATTGATATACCGGTCACACAGTATCGCCTCGGTGTGCAGCTCGATTTTAAAGATTATGATGACGACATAAAATGGTGATATACAGATGAATAAAATTATATATTTTTTCATAGCGCTTGTGCCTGCGCTGCTTGCGGGATGTAATGCCGACACTCCCGAAGAACCCGGCGTTTCCTCACAAAGAGAGTGGAAGAGCTGTCCTTTGCACCTGAATATATCAATGGGCGAGGCTATGACACGTGCAGGATGGGAACTGCAGGACGGCGACATGATTGCAGTGCAGTTTGATCAGCCGAATGAAGTGGTGGAAGGCTATGCCAGGTATTCAGCGTATACGGGAGCCTGGACTTTCTATTATCGCGGACAAATGGAAGATTGCGTCGACAGGCCATGCAATGTGGCGTATATGGGCGGATCACCCTCATGGGAGGAAGAATCCTCTCAGTTTGCCCTGACTCCGTTTTCGGCCCTGTTCGTTTCAGAAGAATTCGGCTCGTTTTCATATGGAAACGGAAGTGTGGATCTTAGTGCTTCTATTGTGCCTATGTTCGCGCGCTTTAAATTCAAAGGTGTGAGGTATGACTCGTTTCAGATCATAGGTATCGAGACACCTAAATCCGTAACGTTCGATCCCTGGTCGTATCAAGTCAGATGGTATTATGAGAAGATAAACCTCGCGCTAGAAAGCACGTCGGACGGATGGGAGTCGCCGTATGTGTATGCAGATTTTGCCGAAGACTGGAGCGAGCATATGCGATTGAAGAATACCTATGGTGTGTTTCTGCTTAAGAAGGCCTTCACGGGCAATCTTAAGATAGGGGGCAGCTATATACTGGATTATCCGTCCTCTTCTTCATCATATAACAGCAGTCAGTGGATAAGAGATTCTTATAAAACAAAGAAATTGCCCGACAGTAGCTCGGGGTTCTCCTCCGGCAGCTTCTCGAGCAATGTGGGATGCATGTTCTCGTTTGATTATGAAATCATTTCCGTGGCGGCAGGGCGTGAACCGCTTCTTAAGCTTGAAGTAGAAGCTTCCGGCGCCAGCTCGTGGACAAGAACAATCACATATACCAGCCTGAATGCCGGCGATAAAGACCATGATGATCAATTCATTTATTTTGAGGGCTGCAACACCTATAATGTGAAAGTGACGGTGGAGAATATGGAAATTAAAATGACCAATATAGAGCTCTCCAACTTCTGATTTCTTCCAAGACAAATCCCGCGCCACGCCCACTTTTCTAAAGAAGCGTGGCGCGGGAATTGCGCTACCCGGCGCTTTATTCTCTCAGGATTTGCCGTTTGCGTAATTTTTTGTAATTTTGTGGGCTGATATCAAGGTCTGCATCTTTGGCCGATATTTCACACAGTATCAACATATAATACTCTATACAGCAATGATGAACGCTCAAGACATCAAGAACGGCACCTGCATCCGCATGGACGGCCGTCTTTATTTCGTGATCGAATTCCTTCACGTGAAGCCCGGCAAGGGAAATACTTTCATGCGCACCAAGCTCAAGGACGTGGTGGACGGCCGTGTGCTCGAGCGCCGCTTCAACATCGGCGAGAAGCTCGAGGATGTGCGCGTGGAGCGTCGTCCCTATCAGTTCCTCTACACTGAGGGCACCGACGACTACTTCATGAATCAGGAGACTTTCGACCAGATTCCCATCAGCAAAGATCTCGTGACAGGCGCCGACTACATGAAGGAAGGCGACATCGTGGAGGTCGTGAGCGATGCTAGCACCGACACTGTGCTCTATGCTGAAATGCCCACCAAGACCACTCTCAAGATCACTTACACTGAACCCGGCCTGAAGGGCGACACCGCCACCAACACTCTCAAGCCCGCTACAGTGGAGACCGGCGCTACCGTGCGTGTGCCGCTCTTTATCAACGAGGGTGAGATGATCGAGGTAGATACCCGCGACGGTTCTTACGTAGGCCGCGTAAAAGCCTGATAAAGGCATTAGCGCAAGCCTCTTTTATTACCCCATAGGAGCGGGGGCGTGCACCCGGCATGCCTCCGCTTCCATATTCTCAGAGAGTGTTTGAATTTAAATGATTATATTCCGTAGAGCTGTTTTTTTGAGTGATGAACTCAGGAATCCGCCATATGGGACAGAATGCTTAATTGACATCAGACTACTCTCTTAACCCAGCAAAAAAACACTGTCATGTCTCTGTTATTTTCCATAATCGTGCCTGTGTATAATCGCCCGGGAGAGATCTCCGACCTGCTTGAGAGCCTTGCCGCGCAGAGTGACCGCGGCTTCGAGGCCGTGATAGTGGAGGATGGATCCACTGTGCCCTGTGGCAATGTGTGCCGGGCATATGAGGGCAAGGTTCCCCTTCAATACTTCTTCAAGGACAACGAGGGGCGTTCGCCGGCCCGTAATTATGGAATGGACAGGGCGCGCGGCGATTATTTCGTCTTCGTGGATTCCGACTGTATTCTGCCTTCCGGCTACATAGCTTCCCTGCGCAAGGCGCTGGAGGAGAATTACTCGCCATGTTTCGGAGGGCCTGACGACGCGCATGCCTCATTCTCTCCGCTGCAGAAGGCCATCAACGTCTCCATGACCTCGCTGCTCACCACAGGAGGAATACGCGGTGGCAAGGTGAGCATGGAGAAATTCACCCCCCGCACCTTCAACATGGGTTTCTCCAGGGAGGTATACGCCAAGGTGGGAGGTTTCAGAGAGATGTTCTCAGAGGATATCGACATGAGCACCCGCATAAGGCGCGCCGGATTCTCCATAGCGCTCTTCCGCTCGGTCAAGGTCTTTCACAAGCGCAGGATAAGCATGAGGAAATTCTGGCGTCAGGTGCATGTGTTCGGCATGAGCCGAATCACTCTCAAGCTCCTGTATCCGGGCTCGATGAAGCTGGTGCATACACTTCCTGCTTTGTTTACCCTGGGGAGTGCGGCACTCGTGTTGCTTGCCATCTTCTGGAAATGGTGGTGCGTGTTGCCGCTTGCCGCATGGCTTGCCGCCGTGTGGATCGACGCCCTCATAGCCTCGCGCAGCCTTAAGGTGAGCCTGCTCACGCTGCTCACAAGCCCCATCCAGCTCTTAGGCTACGGCACAGGGTTTATACGTGCCTACACTCGCAGCATAGTTCTGCGCCGCGGCCGCGATCTGCACCGCGAGGTGGAGATGCGCAGAGGCAAATGATGCAATAAGTCCTGAATTATGGTAGTCAAGGAAGAAGACACTCCCAGGCCGGCTTCGATGGCCATGAGGGTCAAGGATATGGATGCGGCCGACACCCCCCGCGAGAAGGCGGAGAAATATGGCTGCGGCGTGCTGAGTGTGCCTGATCTCTGGGCCTTGATTCTGCGCACAGGCACTGTGGGCAACCCCATAACCACATTGTGCCGCGACCTGATGCGGGCCAACGACGGACGACTCACCACCCTGGAGAGACGCACGCGCAAGGAACTGCTGCAGGTCAAGGGGCTCGGAAAGCTGAAAGTCATTCAGATCGAGGCTGTGCTTGAGCTTATACGCCGCTACAACACCGAGGAGACCCGAGACAATCCTGTGGTGAAAGGCTCGGAAGCCATATTCAGGATCATGCGACCGCGTCTCGGGCATCTTGATCATGAAGAGGTGTGGGCGCTGATCATGAATCAGCGCAATGAGGTGCTCAAGCTCTATCAGGCCTCGAAGGGAGGCATAGCGAGCAGCATCTTCGATGTGAAGCTCATAGTGAAGGAGGCCTTGCTGGAGAATGCCGCGTCGATCGCATTGTGCCACAATCATCCGAGCGGCAATCTGAGGCCGTCGCCTCAGGATGATGACATCACGCGCCGCTGTAAGGAAGCATGCAGGCTCATGGATATGAGGCTTGTGGATCATCTTATAGTTTCGGCTGACAATACGGGCTATTATTCATATTTCGATGAAGGACGGCTGTGAAATTTCTTCATGGTCGCGCACTCCTGATTTGCACAGTTGCGGAAAAATGCTTACCTTTGCAGCCGATGATGCACCCGGGGTGCATGACCATATAGATGCAGAAATGGTGGAATGGTAGACACGACAGACTTAAAATCTGTTGAGGCGTAAGCCTTGTGCGGGTTCAAGTCCCGCTTTCTGTACCAAGCGCGGGCGCGAGACTGATCAATCAGTCTCGCGCCCGGTATTATTGTAGCAGGTGTATTATTTACGCGACTTCTTGCGTACGGAAAATCCGAAGTGGCCGAGCGATGGGGTGAGACCGTGATACTGGCCGTGACTGTAGGCGAGCAGCCCCGCCTCTTCAAGATTGAAGCGCCCGGTCTCGGCATCTATGAATCGCTCATCGGCACGCACGCACAGCACTTCGGCAAGAAACATGTCGTGGCTTCCAAGCCGACGCACCTCTTTCACCCGACACTCTATGCTCAGGGGCGATTCATCTATGACGGGTGACTTTACCATCTCTCCCGGAAGCGGTGTGAGCCCGGTGACCTTCCACTTGTCATGGTCTTTGCCGGATCGCACGCCGGCCCAGTCTACGGCCGTGGCCATGGACTCGGTGGTGAGATTGAGCGTAAACTCCATGTGCTTTTCTATAAGCGCGTGGCTGTGTCGCTCAGGACGCACTGATATGTAGCACATGGGAGGATTGGTGCACACTGTGCCTGTCCAGGCCACAGTAATCATATTCCACTCCTGCGGCGAGGCTCCGCAGGTGGCGAGCAGCGCGGGGAGGGGATTGATCATAGTGCCCCCTTTCCAGGTCACTTTGCTCATAAAGGGGGGTTACTTAAGGGTTATGCCCTTGCCTGTGTACTCATGCTCGCAATAGCGGCATTTCAGAATCACAGGCTCACGGCTTACCACTGTAAATCGCGAGCGCATGGGCTCGTGGCATGTCACACATTTGGGATTCGTGCATTTCACGAGATCCACAACTTCCTCAGGGAGCACTACTTCCTGCTTGCTCACCACCTCATAGTCCTCAATGACGTTCACCACAGCCGTGGGAGCTATGATCGCTATGCGGTTGAGCGTGTCGGGGTCGAAAGTCGTGTCGGCTACTTTTATAATTCCTTTAGAGCCGAGGCGGCCGGAGGGCAGATTATTGCCTACTGTCACTGATTGCGACATGCTTTCCAGGCCGAGCAGATGCACGGCGCTGAAGAGGGCGGAAGCCGGGATATGGTCGATTACTGTGCCATGGCGCAGAGCTGCGACTGCTAATTCTTTCTTGGCTGGCATGATGTGCGTTACTTGAATTGGTTCATGGGGTTGATGCCGAGGCACCGGCATATCATGGCCTGTCGGGCAAAGAGTCCGTTGCGGGCCTGCTGAAAATAATATGCCTTGGGATTGTCATCCACATCTACGTTGATTTCATTCACTCGGGGCAGCGGGTGGAGTATGCGCAGGTTCTCGCGCGAGCCTCCCAGCATGGCGTTGTGCAAGGTGTAGAGGTCTTTCACCCGCTCATATTCCGCGAGGTCTACGAAGCGCTCGCGCTGCACTCGTGTCATGTAGAGAATGTCGGTATCGTTGATTATATCCTCCGAGAAGTCGGTGCTCTCGCAATAATCTATGCCCTGAGTCTCGCAGAAATCAATGAACTCCCGCGGCATGCGTAGCTCATCGCAGGCCACGAAGCGAAATTTCACGCGGAAGTGGCTGAGAGCCTGGAGCAGAGAGTGCACCGTGCGGCCATATTTCAGGTCGCCCACCATTGTGACGGTGATGTCGTCAAGGCGTCCCTGGGTCTTGTAGATTGAGTAGAGGTCGAGCATTGTCTGCGACGGATGCTGATGGGCGCCGTCTCCGGCGTTGATCACCGGTATGTCGGTGACTTCGGTGGCGTATTGGGCCGCACCTTCAAGATAATGGCGCATGACGATGAGGTCAACGTAGTTGCTCACCATCTTGATGGTATCCTTAAGGGTCTCGCCTTTGGAAGTAGATGTGGCGGCGGGATCGGAAAATCCGATGATGCGCCCTCCGAGACGGTTTACAGCAGTCTCAAAACTGAGACGTGTGCGTGTAGAGGGCTCGAAAAACAGTGTTGCCACGACTTTGCCGTCGAGAATTTTGGAATTGGGATGGTTCTCAAACCATTCGGCCTCCCTTAGAAGCGAGAGAATATCCTGCTTCGAGAGGGTGGCAATGGAAACTATGCTTTGGGTCTTCATGAGTGGAGCTGCTTATGGATGCGAAGTTACGAAAAATCTCGCTCTCCCGCAACAGACGCCCTTTCTTTTTTTGCAATATCTCTGTGAGCAGGATTGCGATTTGCAGAATTCAAGGTTTTTGCGTAATTTTGTCACTAATTTTTCCGGCGCCCTACGCCAGGGTGCTGCAATCTTTTTAAGTACATGGACAATAGTATAGTACTCAATGGCTTACGCTTCCAGCCATATCTGCGTCGGGAGCAGATCGACAAGCAAGTGGCCCGTGTGGCTTCGGAGATACGTCGTGACTTCGAGGGAAAGAATCCTGTGTTTATCGTGGTGCTCACGGGTGCCTATGTCTTTGCTGCCGACTTGCTCCGCAATGTGGGCATCAATGAGAATCAAGTGGAATTCGTGCGATATTCCAGCTATGAGGGGGGCACCTCCACTACCGGCTGCGTAAAGCAGCTCATGGGGCTGCGTCAGGAAATCAAGGGACGCAATGTGGTAATTGTGGAGGATATCGTGGATACCGGGCTCACGGCTGAAAGAATGATAGCCGACCTCATGGCCCAGGAGCCGGCTTCACTCAAGTTTGCCACCCTGCTCTATAAGCCCGAAAGCTCCCGCACAGGCTACACGCCTGATTACGCAGCCTTCACCATACCTCCGAAATTCATACTCGGCTACGGCCTTGATCTTGACGGAAAGGGACGCAATCTGCCAGATATATATGCCTGCGAAGAGGGCTGACAGGGATGTTTCCATATCTTTTTTGATAAATTAAAAAAATATTCTTCTCCATATACATATGCTTAATCTCGTGATATTTGGCGCCCCCGGCAGCGGTAAGGGCACCCAGAGTGCGAAGCTCATAGATTCTTACGGCCTTCATCACATCTCCACAGGCGAGGTGTTGCGCGCAGAGATAGCACGCGGCACTGACCTCGGCAAGCTTGCCGATTCATATATTTCCAAGGGTAATCTTATACCCGACGACCTCATGATACGGATACTTGATGATCTACTCCCATCGCTCATGGCCGACGGGCGCGGAGTGGTGTTCGACGGTTTTCCCCGCACCATACCTCAGGCCGAGGCGCTTGAAGGTCTCTTGCTCAAGCATGGCACAGAGCTGCATGGCGTGATAGGCCTGGAGGTGCCCGAAGAGGAGCTTGTAGCCAGAATGCTCAGGCGTGGTGCCGAAACCGGACGCGCGGATGACAATGAGGAGACCATAAAGAACCGCCTCGGAGTCTATCACACTCAGACACAGCCTTTGCAGGCCTACTATATGGAAAAGAACAAATACATGCCCGTGGAGGGCACAGGAGTGGTGGATGAGATATTCGGCAGGATTGCCGGCCATATAGAAAAACGCACCGGTCACCGCCCTCGCAAGTAAGAAGCCGGACTGCGCATGAAAGACTTCTTCCGACTGCTGGCCAGGTATCTGGCCCCATATAAGTGGAATGTTGCCTTGAATGTAATTTTTAACATTCTGGCAGCATTCCTCACTCTTTTTTCATTTGCATTCATCATCCCTATCCTTCAGATGCTCTTCGGGCTGAACACGGCCAGCTATGAGTATATGCCTCTGGGCTCGGAATCGCTGAAGGATGTGGCTGTCAATAATTTCTATTATTATACGGGGCAGGTGATAGAGCTATACGGAGCCTCAACCGCTCTTGCTCTCCTTGCCTTGCTGCTGGTGGTGATGACTCTGCTCAAGACAGGCGCCATATATCTCTCCACATTCTTCATCGTGCCTATGCGCAACGGAGTGGTGCGCGACATAAGGATGCAGATGTATCGCAAGATACTCTCTCTCCCCATAGGCTTCTTCACCTCCGAGCGCAAGGGCGATATCCTGGCACGCATCTCGGGCGATGTCACGGAGATCGAGGCATCGGTAATGTCGAGCCTCGACATGTTCTTCAAGAATCCCATCATGATCATAGTGTGTCTTGTCATGATGATCGTGGTGAGCTGGCAGCTCACTCTCTTCTCCCTGGTGCTGCTCCCGGTGGCCGGCCTGGTCATGGGCAAGGTGGGCAAGGCGCTCAAGCGCCGTTCGCTTTCGGCCCAGCAGCAGTTCGGACGCATCCTTTCCACTGTGGAGGAGACGCTTTCGGGGCTCCGCATAGTCAAGGCGTTCAATGCACAGGAGAAGATGAACGAGCGTTTCCGCAAAGAGAATCAGGAGTTTTATGAATATTCCAACGCCATTCAGCGCCGCTATTTTCTGGCGCATCCCATGAGCGAGCTGCTTGGTACGACGGCCATAGCCATTGTATTGTGGTTTGGCGGTTCTCTTATACTATCCGGCACAGCCGGCATCGACGCTGCGGGATTCATCTATTACATGATTATCTTCTACTCGATAATCAATCCCGCCAAGGATCTCTCCAAGGCCACTTATTCCATACAGAAAGGTATGGCCTCGATGCAGCGTATAGATAAGATACTCAAGGCCGACAACCCCATAAAGTCGCCCGAGACTCCACGCTCTCCAGCCGATGTGAAGACGATGGCCGTGAGCTTTCGCGGCGTTACATTTTCCTATGCGGAAGGGCGCGAGGTCTTGCGTGACATCAATCTTGAGGTGCCTGCCGGAGGCACTGTCGCCCTCGTTGGTCAGAGCGGCTCGGGCAAGAGCACGCTTGTGGATCTGCTGCCACGTTTCTATGATCCTCAGGAAGGCTGCATCATGATAGGAGGAGTGGATGTGAGGGAATTGGATATAAGGGATCTGAGATCGTTCATGGGAAATGTCTCGCAGGAGGCAATCTTATTCAATGACACCATCCGGGCCAACATAGCATTCGGTGTGGAGCATGCCTCTGATGAGGAAATCGAGCGTGCGGCCCGCATAGCCAATGCCCACGATTTCATCATGGAGACTCCGCAGGGTTATGACACCAATATAGGCGACCGCGGCTCCAAGCTCTCCGGAGGCCAGAGGCAGCGTCTATCCATAGCCCGCGCGATTCTCAAGAATCCTCCTCTGCTTATTCTGGATGAGGCTACCTCGGCTCTCGACACTGAGAGCGAGCGTCTTGTGCAGCAGGCTCTGGAGCGGCTCATGAAGGGACGCACCACAATGGTCATAGCACATCGCCTCAGCACAATACGCAATGCCGACATGATATGCGTGATGCACGAAGGGCGCATCGTAGAGCGCGGTTCACATGATGATCTGCTCGCTCTCGGAGGCCATTACTCACGGCTGGTGCAGATGCAGGGATTGTCGGCCTCACCGATGGATTAGCAGCTTACGTGCAATATAAATATCATTCCGGCCGGGTGCGCACTCTCGTTGCAGAGTGACACACCCGGCCGGAATGGCTTCTTGGGATGCTGGTCGCGGAATTATTTCACGACGGGCAGCGCAATCGATGCAGGCGCAAGCCCCTCGGCGGTGACTGTGAGTGTGACCTGTCCGGGCTTGTCGCCGGCCTGCACGATAGCAGTGGCGGCCCCGCTGAAGAGATCCATCACAGGTTCGTGGAAAAGCCGCAAGGATGTGGGGTCGCCATTGGCCGTGGCCCGGAAGAAGCCTGCGCCGCTTACCGAGAATTTTACCTCACGGTCTTCCGTAGGTATGATATTACCCTGTTCGTCAGCTATGTGCACAGTCACATAGGCAAGATCATCAATACCGCACTTGAGCTCATGCCGTTCAGTGGTGAGCACTATGTGATGAGGCTTTCCGGCAGTGCGCACGCTTGCCTCACCAGTAGGATTGCCCTGTAGATCATAGCTTACCACACGCAATTCACCCGGTTCGTACACGACGTCATTCCACATCAGGCGGTATCGGCTCATGTTAGAGGCATTGTTCTTCTCGCGTATGCCCTGGCTTCTGCCATTGATGAAGAGTTCCGCACGAGGGGAATTGGTGTAGACGAATACCGGCGTGATCTCTCCTTCCCTTCCGGGCCAAGTCCAGTGAGGCAGAATGTGAAGAGTATTGTCATTCTCGTTCCACTTTGAGCGATAGAGATAAAAACGGTCTTTTGGCAGAGAGGCCAGGTCGATTATGCCGAAGAGGCTGGAATGTGAGGGCCAGGCATCGGTGTCGTAGGGAGTGGGCTCTCCGAGATAGTCGAAGCCTGTCCACACGAATTGCCCCAGATTCCACGGGAGGTCATCGTCGGCTGCGAAGTCATCGTCAGGCAGATTGCTCCAATAGCAGTATTCGGTGTCATAGGAGGAACTCTGGTGGTCGGGATGCTCCATGTTGGCTCCCTCCTTTACCGGGAATTTATAGACGCCGCGGGAGCTTACGGTGGAGGCTGTCTCAGAGCCGAGGAGCAGATTCTGAGGCAGTTTGCCTATCGCTTCCATGTATCGCGAGGGCTTGTAATTGAAGCCGGGGATGTCGAGAGCGGCGGCAAACCCGTTGTTTACCACAGCGTCAAACTGGTCCATGCCGCAGGTTACGGGGCGGGAGGGATCCTCGCGGTGCACTATGTCCTGAAGCATGGAGAGCTCACCGAGGCCGTCAGGCCCCCACTGTGAAGGCACCTCATTGCCTATGCTCCACATCACCACCGAGGGATTGTTGCGGTAGTGGCGAAGCATGTTGACCATGTCTTTCTCCGCCCATTCATTGAAGATTGACCCATAGCCATTTTCGCTTTTGGGCCTGAAGCCCCAGTCGTCGAAAGGCTCCAGCATGAGCATCAGGCCCATGGAGTCGCACAGTTCCACGAGTTCGGGAGCCGGCATATTGTGGGAAGTGCGCACGGCATCAGCGCCCATATCCTTGAGCATGCGGAGCTGGCGGGCTATGGCCTCCCGGTTGACTGCCGCTCCGAGGGGGCCGAGGTCATGGTGGAGGCACACGCCCTTGAACTGGCGTTTCTGCCCGTTGAGATAGAAGCCGTCCCCTTCACGCAATTCTATGGAGCGTATGCCGAAGGGAGTGGTGTAGGAATCGAGAGTGCGTCCGTTGCGCTCCACGCGTGTCACGGCCTTATACATGTTGGGTCTCTCGGGACTCCACAGGCGCGGAGCCGGCACACGCAGATTCTGTGTCACGCGGAGGCCGGGATAATATCTGTAGGAGTGCGAGTCGGTGGCCGCCAGATTGCCGGCAGGATCGAATATCGAAGTAATGAGCCTGAAGTCATCTCCCTTCTCAAGGCCTTGCAGTTCTGTGGCGAGTTTTACGGAAGCATAGTCGGAGGCCACGTGAGGAGTAGTGAGCTGCGTGCCCCATACGGGAATGTGTGTCTTGTTGGTGTTAAGCACATGCACGTTCCTGTAGATGCCTGCGCCGGGATACCATCGTGAGCTGCGGGGCTTGTTCTCAAGGCTCACTTCAAGAGTGTTGCTGCCCGGGCGCACAGCATGGCTCACATCGGCATGAAAGGAATTGTAGCCGTATGGCCAGAAAGCCACCTCCTGTCCGTTCACTCTCACCCTGGCATTGCTCATTGCGCCGTCGAAGATGAGAGTAGTGGCCCGTTCGGTAGTGTCGGGTAAGTCGAAGCTGGTGCGGTAGAAGCCTTTGCCCACATATGGCAGCCCTCCGGTGCGTCCGGTCTTCCAGGTCTCTTCAGTCTCGCCGTTCTGCTCCACGGCCACCTCCTGCAGGTCGTTGTCTCTGGAGAAAGGCCCGTATATCGCCCAGTCATGAGGCACGTTGACATTCTGCCAGCTTATGCTGTCGCCGGAGAATTTCCAGCCGCGTGTGAGAGTCTGCACCGACCTTTGGGCGATTGCAGGCATCGAGGCCAAGGCAAGAGCAGCCGAAGCTATAAGGAGTTTTTTCATGAGTCGTGTTATTATTGAAATAGATTGTTGTGATTGGAGAGAAATCAGTCAGAAGTCTGCAGCGCCTGAGACAGCGTGTGCTCAAGTTCCGATGCCGAGAGCTTCACCTTTAGCGCGCCGTCCATAGCAATGGAAATGTGTCCCGTCTCTTCCGAGACGATCACACACAAGGCGTCGGTCACCTGGCTCATGCCGAGAGCCGCGCGGTGGCGCAGACCGAGTTCTTTGGGTATGTTCATGTCGTGGCTCACGGGAAGAATGCATCCGGCTGCCGCTATCCTGTGTCTGGCTATAATCATGGCTCCGTCATGAAGCGGAGAATTTTTGAAAAAAATATTTTCAATCAGGCGTGTGTTGATTGATGCGTCGATCATGTCGCCCGTGCGTTCATAGTCGGATAGCGAAACCTTGCGCTGAATCACTATGAGGGCACCGGTCTTGCTTTTGCTCATAGAAGTGCAGGCATATACTACCGGCATTATGTAGGCATAGTCATCCTGCTTGGCACTGTGGTGAAACAGCCGGTGCAGCTGTTTCCACTTATTGTGGGAGCCCAGGTCGATGAGAAATCGCTTTATGGGATCCTGGAAGAGCACTACGAGTACGATGAGACCTATTGACATGAATTTGTCGAGAATCGTGCCCGTGAGGCGCATGTCGAAAATTTCTGATGCAAGAATCCACACTACGATGAATGAGAGCACGCCTATGAAGATGTTGAGCGTGCCGCTCTTTCTCATGGTGCGGTAGAGATAGAAAAGCAGCAGGGCCACCAGCAGGATGTCCACCACATCCTTTATACCGAAGTCAAGCATGGCTCAGGAGATTAAAGATTTTGACAGTCTGCACGGCTTCAGCCACGTCATGCACACGCAATATGGCGGCGCCTTTGAGCAGACTTGCCATGTTGAGGGCCGTGGTGCCTGGCAGGGCCTCGGATGGAGTGATGCCTAACGGCCGATAAATCATGCTCTTGCGGCTTATGCCCACGAGCAGCGGACATTCAAGTGCTCGGAATTCCTCAAGGTGCCGCATGAGCCGGTAGTTCTGCTCGGTGGTCTTGGCGAAACCGAATCCTGGATCGGCTATCACGTCGGCCACACCATGGCTGCGGAAGATGCTGATTCTTTCGGCAAGCTCAGAGATCACATCGGCCACCGGATCCCTGTAGTCGGTGAGCGACTGCATTGTGGCCGGAGTCCCGCGCATGTGCATCAGCACGACAGGAGTGCCCAGCTCTGCTGCGACAGGAGCCATGAGAGGGTCGAGCATTCCTGCCGAGATGTCATTGATTATATCAGCGCCCCATTCAAGCACGCACCGGCGGGCTACCCCTGACCGGAACGTGTCTACACTCACTATTGCGTCGGGCGCTTTGCGTCGGATTATCTCAAGGCCTGATGCCAGCCTGCTGTATTCTTCATCTTCCGAAACTTCGGGAGCGCCAGGCCGAGAGGAATATCCCCCTATGTCAAGCATGTCGGCTCCCTGAGCGATTGCGGTTTCCACGCGGCATTCGATTGATGTGCGGTCGGGGGTGCGACTGCCCGGGAAGAAGGAATCGGGAGTCACATTGATTATGGCCATGACCTTGGGCGAGGCCAGGGAGTAGAGGCGGCCGCGAAGGTTGAGAGTATATGTTTCAGGGGTGAGCATGCTTTTTGAGTAACGCCACTTATGGAGTTATGGTATGGAGAGGGTTGTTAATCTATGTTATATATCACGCGAAGTTACAAAAAATGCAATGTTTGCGGAAATTTTTTTGCAATAAAATTTTTACTCCTCGTGTTTTTCACTTACCTTTGCGACTGCTAAGTAATCATCGGCATTCGTGAGGATTCAATCATTAAATTCCGAGATTGTCGGAAAAGGAGACATAAAAATCTGATACCACTATAATTATAACTTATTTACTACGCTTACAAAAAACATAATACTTCTTGATATGAATAAAACTTTCCACCGCCTTCTTTGTGCGAGTGTGCTTGCCGGCAGTGCCTCCATTGCCTGGGCAGTGCCGGCCGATCCGCGGCCTATGACTGTCACGCAGCCCGACGGCACAACTCTTGTGCTCTCTCATCGTGGCGATGAAGTCTGCTCATTTTTTGTCACCGACGCCGGCCTTATCGTGCGTCAGGATGCCGACGGCTGGTATAGGGTCGTGAGCAATGACGGGTCTTTGAGCAAATTTACTCCCGGAGATTTCACCATCAAGCCGGAACTCAAAAACGATTTTGAGCCGGCCCGGGCATTCGAGAGTATGCAGCGCATGGCTCAGACCAGTCCTCTCGCCCGTAACCACTACAGTCAGGCGATGGCGCCGGCCCGCGCGGTATCGGCCGGTATCTATGACAATGCAGATGGTCATGACCTTCGCAAGGTGCCCACGACCGGCTCGCCGCATGTGCTTGTGATCCTCGTGAACTATACGGATGTTAAGTTCTCCTATTGCCCGGATCCGCATACGGAGATGGTCAATGCCATGACCCAGCCGGGATATTCCAATTACGGGGCCACAGGCTCGGCTTTGGATTTCTACCGCGATCAGAGCAGAGGCATATACACTCCGCAGTTTGACGTCTATGGCCCGGTGCAGCTCCCTCATGATCGTGCCTACTATGGCAGCAACGGATCGACAGGCAGCGATGCGCGTGCTTACCAGATGGTGATAGACGCCTGTCAGATTCTGGATGCGGAGGTGGATTTCTCTCAGTATGACACCAACGGCGATGGCTTGGTGGATAACGTGTATATCTTCTATGCCGGAAACGGAGAGAATGACAGCAATCTGCCTAATTGTGTGTGGCCGCATTCCTGGAGCATAGAATATGCGGATACGCCTCCGGTGCTCGATGGGGTGAAGATCAATAGATATGCATGCTCCAATGAGCTGAATTTCCGTCCCTCGCTTGACACCCCTGAATTTGCCGGCATAGGCACGTTCTGTCATGAGTTCGGCCATGTGCTCGGACAGCCTGACATGTATGCCATCACATATACCAACTCTTTCACTCCCGGTTCATACTCGGCCATGGATCATGGCTCCTATAACAACAATGGCCGCACTCCGCCCAATTTCTCTGCATATGAGCGTTATGCCATGGAGTGGCTGAAACCTATCGACATCACTGAACCTACGGAAATCAACATGTATTCGCTCTCCAGTGGCGGCAATGTCTACAAGATGACGCTTGACAAGAATCGCCCCACGGAGTATTACCTGTTTGAGAATCGCCAGCAGGAGGGATGGGATAAGTTTATTCCCGGCCACGGTATGCTGGTGTGGCATATAGATTTCAACAAGGCGGTGTGGAACCAGAATGTTGTCAATAATACTCCCGGCCACCAATATGTGGATATAATAGAGGCCGACGGCACACAGAGCGAAGGAACCCGTGACTCCGATGTCTTCCCCGGCACCAAGACCATAACATCGTTCACCTCTACCACCGTGCCGGCCTTCTGCAACTGGGATAAGACTGCCTCCAGTCTTCCTCTCACCGATATAGAGGAGAGTGTGGGAGGTGTGATAAGCTTCAAGGCCGGTACTCCCGATGACAGCGATCCTCTCTTCATTGCTTCGCCTGAAGTGCGCCTCACCGCCAGCTCTGCAAGTTATCTTGAAGTGAAATGGCCGGCCGTGGAAGATGCCGAGGGTTATAATGTGAATGTATACAGCCGCATGATCGATCCTCTTTTCGGCGACATTATCATAGAGCCTCTCAAGGGCTACACCATGCTTGACCTTGGCAAGGATACTTCTGTGAAACTCTCGGATCTCTCCGAATCCACCACATATATAGTGGAGGTATATGCCCGCAATAAGCAGAACGCTTCAAGAAGCGCAGTAGGTGTCTATAATACTCTGGCCGCATCATTCCAGGATGCACAGCCTGCTCTGTTTGTGACTCCCGATGACGTGACGGCCGAGATGACATGGCCCGCGATAGAGGGCGCTACAGGTTATGCGCTCACTGTAGGCACACGCACCGAAGGCGCTTATACTACTGCTGAGACCGTGTCATTCGACAATAACAAGTATCCCCTTGAATGGCTCCTGCCCGGTGGCTTTGATGACCGCCAGGACTATTCAGGCATGGCTACCCCCTCTATAAAGTTTGATTATCAGCAGGCCAACATTCTCTCCGGAATCTATGATGAGGATATAGCGGAGATTGAGTTCTGGGCCCGTATCAACCGCAACAACGCCAAGTTCAAACTCACGTTCTATGCTGTGGCTGAGAATGGCGCACTCACTCATATTACAGATGTGACAGATATACCCAACTCCAAAAACGGCGTGGATGTGAAAGTGGCCGACTTCCCCGACGGTGTGCGCCAGTGGATGTGTATATTCTCCTACTCCTCTGCCGACCTCACTCTGAATATGGATGACATCAAGGTGAAGACACGCGGATCTGTCTCAACCACCCCTCTGCCCGGATATGACGCAAAGGCCGTGGATGGCACTTCCCACACAGTGAAAGGACTGGAGCGCCTGACTGATTATGTGGCCTGGCTCACGGCTTCCGACGCGGCCGGATCTACCCGCCCCTCACAGATCGTGCGCTTCCGCACTCTGAGTGAATCCGGTGTGGATAGGGTGGAGGCTTCAGGCAAGACCCCTGTATTTGTAGTGACAGGCGGAGTGCTGCGCACTGATGCCGCCGAGCCATACAGCGTCTATACCATTGACGGAGCGGTGCTCACGGTCAATCACACAGGCGCGTTCACTCTCCCGGCCCCCGGAATATATGTCGTGAAGTGTGGCGACCGGGGTGTCACCATACGTTATTGATTGACTGCTGACGGGTAGTCCGTAAATATAATCAATCCTGCACACCGGTGTAAACTCCCGGGGGGTGCAGGATTGATTTTTTGTCATATGCCGTGTTAATCTCGTAACTTTTTCGTAATTTTGCAGTTTGAATATTGGGAGGCGACTGTCGCGTGACGCGACCGCTTACTTTAAACAAACTTCTCTATATATGCAGGACATCCGCAATATTGCAATCATTGCCCACGTAGACCACGGCAAAACTACCCTTGTAGACAAAATGCTCCTGGCCGGTCATCTCTTCCGCGACAATCAGGCCACAGGCGAGCTTATTCTTGATAACAACGACCTGGAGCGTGAGCGTGGCATTACGATTCTGTCCAAGAATGTATCCATCAATTATAAAGGGACTAAAATCAATATTATCGACACTCCGGGTCACGCCGATTTCGGCGGAGAAGTGGAGCGTGTGCTTAATATGGCAGATGGTTGTCTGCTGCTGGTAGATGCTTTTGAAGGGCCCATGCCCCAGACCCGCTTCGTGTTGCAGAAGGCTTTGTCTCTCGGCCTGAAGCCCGTGGTGGTGATAAATAAGGTGGATAAACCCAACTGCCGTCCCGATGAAGTGCAGGAAATGGTGTTTGATCTTATGTTCAATCTCGATGCCACGGAGGAGCAACTCGATTTTCCCACTCTGTATGGCTCGGCCAAGCAAGGCTGGATGAGCACCGACTGGCGCAAGCCTGCCGAGGATATCACCGCCGTGCTGGATGCCATAGTGAAATACATACCCGCTCCCGAGCAGCTTGAGGGTGATGCCCAGATGCTCATAACGTCGCTCGACTTCTCAAGCTATGTGGGACGCATAGCCATAGGCCGTGTGCATCGCGGCACTTTGCGTGAAGGCATGGACGTGGGCCTTGTGAAGAAGGATGGTTCTGTGGAGAAGCAGCGCATCAAGGAGTTGCACGTTTTTGAGGGCATGGGGCGCAAGAAAGTGAGCGAGGCCTCTTCAGGAGACATATGTGCAATCGTAGGTCTTACTAATTTTGAGATAGGCGACACGGTCACTCTGCCCGACAGGCCGGAGGCTCTTCCCCGCATTGCCATTGACGAGCCTACAATGTCGATGACGTTCACCATCAATGATTCACCTTTCTTCGGCAAGGATGGCAAGTATGTGACTTCACGCCATATAGGCGACAGGCTTACCAAGGAGCTTGACCGCAATCTCGCTCTGCGGGTGGAGAAGGATCCCGAGCGTGACGTGTGGACTGTGTTCGGCCGCGGAGTGCTTCATCTCTCGGTGCTGATCGAGACCATGCGCCGCGAGGGCTACGAGTTACAGGTGGGACAGCCGCAGGTCATAGTCAAGGAGATTGACGGACATAAGTGTGAGCCGGTAGAGGCTCTTACAGTGGATGTGCCTGATGAGTATGCTTCGAAGATCATTGACATGGTCACGCGTCGTAAAGGTGATATACTCAGCATGGAGACCCATGGTGACCGCCAGCACATAGAGTTTGCCATTCCTTCGCGAGGCATCATAGGCTTGCGCAACAATGTGCTCACTGCCACTGCCGGAGAGGCTATAATGGCTCACAGGTTCATGGAGTATCAGCCATGGAAGGGTGATATAGAGCGGCGCACTAACGGCTCGCTTATCGCTCTTGAGGCGGGCACCGCCTTTGCCTATGCCATAGACAAGCTTCAGGATCGCGGCCGCTTCTTCATCTTCCCTCAGGAAGAGGTGTATGCCGGCCAGGTAGTGGGCGAGAACGCCAAGGATAATGATATTGTGGTGAATGTCACCAAGAGTAAGAAGCTCACCAATATGCGTGCCAGCGGCGCCGATGACAAGGCTCGCATAGTGCCTCCGGTGGTGTTCAGCCTTGAAGAGGCTCTTGAGTATATAAAGGAGGATGAATATGTGGAGGTGACGCCTCATCACATACGTCTGCGCAAGATCATTCTCGATGAGCTGGAGCGCAAGCGCGCCAATCGCTGAATAATAATAAATAACATTAAATAGGAGAGACCGCATCGTTACCTACGATGCGGTCTCTCCCGTTTTTTATTCTGTCTCTAAATTGTTATTTCACGATTACTTTGCATACGTTGCCGTCAGCTTTCACCAGATATATACCGGGTGCGAGCGGTATGCGGCTGTCTCCTGCATGCACATTGGTGGCTGCGCAGCGCATGCCTGCTGCAGTGAATATCTCGATAAAGCTGTCATGGCTGCTGCTTACTGTGAGACATCCGTCAGAGGCAATGAGGCTTAATCCCTCTGCCACAGGGGTCATGATGCCTGAATGAGAGATTGCGGCAGTGAAGCATCGCTGAGTGGCCACGCCGTCGGGATACACAGCTTCGACTGCGTAGATGTAGTCGTTGTCAGGCAATTTTAACCAGTCGGCATCCCTCACCGGATCGGCTGTTGCGCATGCGTCATATATCAAGGAGTGGGACGTATCGTTATCCTTATCCTCCTTAAGCAGACGATATACATTATATGTCACAGCCGGCGCGACAGCTTCTGAGTCGGGGGAGACATGCGCGGCGCTGATTCTTATGAGCAGGTTGACAGCCCCGTCATCATCAGACAGAGGTGCATATGCTCCTCCGAGCTGGTCGATGATGTAGCATCCGGGCAAGTGAGAGCCATCTTCCGACAAGGCCAGGGTGCTTTCCGCTCCGATTGCCACCAGGCATCCATAAGGAGCGTATAAAGGCTCATCCATTATATCCTGAATGAAGAATTCGTTCCAGGCATTCTCCTCATTGGGATAATTCTCCTGGCTCATGAGAAGCGACTGAGGCTGGCCTTGCTCATTAAGAGCATAGATGTAGAGGTTTACATAGCTTACGGTGCCTGTAGAGCATTCTCCGCTGTGCCACATGATTTTGTCTATCATCAGCGGGCCATCGAATTGCTTTCCGAGCAGGTAGTTGCCCCCTGTCTCAAGCTCCGACACACTTGCAGGTGTGCCATTGTCGGCCGCTATGTCATAGCTGAAATTCACCGGTTCCCAATAGATAACGGGAGAGTTTTCATCGAGTCTTGTCCAGGCGGAGGCCACCGGATTGTGTATGGCCTCTATAGTCATATTGACGGAACTGTTGTCAGGGTCGGCTGCGAAGTCAAGACTGTGCATTCCTTTCTTATATCCGTAGGCATATATGGTGAACGATGCATTGTCTACGGCGTATATCTTGTCGAAAGAGAAATTGCCCTGATTGTCGGCAATAGTCTTATGCGATGCCCATCCTGAGAAGTTGACGGAGGCTCCGGGCACAGGATTGCCGAGCTGGTCGCTGACAGTGCCTGAGAGGCGGCAGGAAGGACGCGGTGCGATATTTATGTCAAGATTCCCTTTTTCTGATTTTTCCAGACTGGTGGAAGCAGAGCCTGAGAGATAAGTGTAATCGGCCGGAACGACTGATATATCATAAGTGTCGGCGGGAAGCCAGTTGAAGTGATAGTGTCCTGCTACGTCGGTGATTGCGTCGGTCATTTTGCCGTCGATTGATACGCATGCTCCTGCCACGGCCGCTCCCTGGCAAGATACGGTGCCGGAGAGGCTTGCGCCACCGTCGGTGTCAAGCTTGAGCCTCAGGCATGGCAGCATTGATGACTTGAGCATCTCACGGGGAGAGATTATGCCGGTGCTGTTCACTACGATTGCAGTGCGGGGGATGTCGGGGAAATTCTGGGCGTGATATGTCACACGTATGCCAGTCTCAGGATCTTTGATTTTCTTGGTCAATATGGCGAGGTTGCCTCCTGCATAGGGGAATGGCTCGGAGAGTGTGATGGTAAGACGGTTTTGCCCTGAAGGGAAAGATGCTTTACCCGAGAATACGCAAATCATATCATCTTCCGCAAGATAATCGTTCATTACTTGAGAGTGAGAAGTGTTGGCCATGTACACCTGCACATCCTTGTCAAGGAGCGGAGCGCCGGGGTTGTTGAATTCCCAGGAAATTTCCTTGATCAAGCCACCTTCCACTCCTAATTCTTCCTGAGTGTAGATTGACTCGGCGAAGCTGTATATATCATCGAAGCTGAAGGGGAAGAATCCCGGATCGCTGTCATGCTCTCCGAATTTTGCTATGGCTTCCCCTTCGTTGAGGAATATGACTTCAAATGGGGCGGAGATGTTGTTGACATTGTTGACGTCACCCTCTTTCTCCACCTTCGCACGCAGGTGCTTCACGCGGCCTGACATGGGAGTCCACGTAATGGTGCATTCTTTTGATTCGCCGGGGGCTATAGTGGCTTCAGAGGTGCTGGAGGCCAGCACATTGTCATTATCATCAATCAGAGAGAGGCTGAAGCCGGATTGAGTCTCGGTGCCATTGTTGAATACGGTCACAGTGTAGTCATAGGGAGACTCGAGCGACGGGAGGAATTCTCCGCGGATAGGAGCGCTGATTGCGAGGTCTACGGCTCCCACCGGCTCTATCTCCAGAGAGTAGACATTGAGATACATTCCCATCCAGGAACCTGTGTAGCATTGCATGCCTATAGTGTAATCGCCTGTCTCCTCAACGGTGATGACTCTTTCTATGATCTCGTTGGAAGAAGTTATGCCGGTTTGATTGAATATCTCCTGCAGATTCTGGCTTTCGGGAGTGAAGTCTGTGCCAAGAGTTATCTTGAAGTCTTCAGGCCCAAAGCTGCCGGCAGTGCCGATATTGCATTTGAGTTTATAAGACATATCCTTTTCCATATGTATGGGCATTGTTATGAGCCAGTCGCTGCCGGCACCATACATGCAGGAGAACTGCATCGCACCATCCTTGAGAGCCCAGGTGTTGTTGTCCTCATTGGCGTCGACGATGAGGAATTGAGAGCGTTCGGCCGGATTGCTGAACTGGGGTTGCCAGGGGGCGGTGATAGCAGGGCCTGCTATCACTGTCTTAGAGTCGCAGCCGTCACCCTCTCCCATATGGTTGCAGGGCACTACGGTATATGAATACTGGTTGGCCTGAGGTATATTGCTGTCGGTGAATGATGTGGCGGTAATTCCCTCAGTCACATACTTGTCAGGGTGACGAATTATTTTATATGAAAGTTTCGAAGGGTCGAGAGTAGCGCCGTTGCAGTCGACGGATGGAGCCTGCCATGTCAGAACCGTTTCGTTGCCGCTTGCCGTGAGAGTGATGTCGCTTACAGGTGCTGGCACGTCATCGCCCACATGTACACTTATGAATCTGGAGGCTCCGCGGTTTTCTCCTTCATAGCATGTGAATGCATATGTGACGTCGGTATCTTGGGGCACTGATGTATCAGTCCACCGGCCGTCATCTCCAGGAGTTACATTGCTGAAGCTCTTTACAAGCTTTCCCTCGCGGCGTATTTCAAGAGTGAGAGGATTGGAGAGATTAGAGCCGTCTACGGCCACGGCGGGCGCTTTCCAGGAAAAAGTCACATTCTCATCTTCTATGAGGCTCGTGAGTTCCGAGACCTGGCCTGGAGCCGAGAGTCCTACTTCGGCATATGGGATGTGCAGGGCACCGAGCAGGGCATTGTTCTCTACTTTGTGCCGTTCGATCAAGGCTCCGGTCTCGGGATCTATCTGGGCGATCCATGTATCGTCTTCAAGGTCGAGAAAAGACCAGTAAAGCTTGCCTGAGTCACGATCGAATTCCATCGACTGCACTTCATCGGAGGAGGCTGAGAGCCCGGTTGAGCCTATAGGTGTAGCAGCGCCAGTTTTCTTGTCGATGCGGTGCAATGTGCCGGAGGAGTTCATGGCATAGAGATTGCCCCAGAGGTCGCAGGCGAGAGCCATGAATTTGTCGGTGAGAGTGGCTATAGAGGTATATGTTCCGGATGGCGTGGATATGCACACGAGCTGATTGGGTATGGGTGATCCGCCTCGGGTGTAGAGAATTCCGTAGAGATTGGATGTGGAAAGGTCATACGTCATGTCGGTGCACCCGTAGTTCTGATTTGAGCTCTTGAGCTGTTCGCCGGTCAGAGGATTTATTACGGTGAATTTTTGTCCGAGATTGCCCGAAGAATCGTAGGATAGCATCAGCCAATAGTTCTTCTCGGCATATGCGCCACCCATGAGGAAATAAGAGATCGGAGCAATGTTGGTGAGAGCAGTGCCGGTCTCAAGGTCGAAGGAATAGAGGCCGGGAGTGAGAGTGGAGGCACTGCCGGTGAGAAAGCCCATGGCTTCTTTGGCCTGAAGCGGAGGCGCTATGGCAGAAATGCATAGAGCCAGAAGAAAGGATAGATGTTTTCTCATAAATATAATAGTCGTTAGTAAATTGATAGAAGGTAATTATGGCAGCAAAGATAATGTAAATATGTGATTGTGTCTTTGATGTAGGTCAAATTCTTGCGTGTATCAAGAGGAATTATTGTGCCTGCTACTTGTACCGTCTCACTCTTGAGAGTGTTTCTTGTGTGATTTTCAAGTAAGATGCTATGTATTTCAGCGGAATGAGATTGATCATTTCTTTAGGGCGCCCTTTGATCAGAGCCTCGTAGCGCTCCCGTGCTGATCCGCGCCCGATGATGGTATATCGCTTTTCCAGCACGTAGAGAGACTCAGCCAGCAGCCTCATGGCCCATTGGCGTATGCCTTCATCGGCGGCCAGCAGGCGTCGCATGGATGTGAAGTCGATGACATAGCACGACAATGGGGTTATGGCCTCGATGGAGAATATCGCGGCCTCGTTGTTATGCCATGCGCATATGGAAGTGAAGACATCGCCCGGAGTGGCAAACCAGCGTGTGTCTTCGCGGCCGTCCTCTTCATGCAGAGACCGGCATAATCCTGCGGCTGCGAAGAAGATGTGATGGCATGGATGCCCTTGCTCTACGAGTCTTTCCCCTTTGGCAAAGTGTGATATAGTGGCCTCGGCCTCCATCAGAGCGATGGAGGCCGGGGCGATGTGATGCACGCCGTCGATTATGTGGCTTAACGGCATCATAGGGATGAGGTCATGACAGGCTTTAAGCTGTGACGCGTTCCAACCATTTCACCATACCGAACATTATGCCCATTGATATGATGCAGACAGCGAGGAATACGGTCCAGGCCACCCATATGGGAGCGGCGTTGTAGATGAGAGGGCCGATCCACAGCAGCACGTTGCCCACAGCTGTGGCGCCGAGCCAGAGACCCTGGCACAGGCCCTGCATATGCTTGGGCGCTACCTTTGATACGAAGCTGAGTCCGAGCGGAGAGATGAACAGCTCGGCTACTGTGAGGAAGAAATAAAGCACTATGAGCACCCAGGGGCCGGACATGACTCCTCCCTCGGCACGGAATTCAGTGGCAGAGGGATATCCCATCCAGAGAGAGTAGATCATAAGGAAGAGATAGGCTATTCCTGCGAGGCCCATGCCTATGGCTATCTTTTTAGGAGTGGAGATTTCTTTGCCGCGGCGGGCGAGCGCAGAGAAGATGGCGATTACCACAGGGGTGAGGATTATCACATAGAAGGGGTTGAGGGCCTGCCATATTTCGGGAGCGATAGAGCCGCTTTCCACGAAGTCGCGGGCGAAGAGGGAGAGCGACGTGCCGTTCTGGTGGAAAGAGAACCAGAAGAAGATCGCGATGCCGAGCACGGCGAAGAGTGCAGCCATGCGCTGCTTGATCTCCTTGGCCATGCGGGCTTTTTCATCAGGAGTGTATTTCACTGACTCCACAGCCTCTTTCCTGGTGGGAGAGGGGAGTCCTTTCTTGATGATGATGAAGATGAAGAGGGAGATGAGCATGGCAGCCACAGAGGCTATGAAGGAGTAGTGGATGCCGGTGTTGAACACGTCAAGATAAGTGGAACAGAAATTGGAGATGTCACCGGAGGTGTCGCCGCCTACCTGTGTGATGAGGGCATACAGGTTGTCGGCGTTCTGCTGGTTCATATTGTCTGTTACGCTGAGATACTCATGGCAGAGGGCGGGGAGCTTGGCATTGTAGGTGAGATTGTGCACTCCGAGCCACCATGAGCGGAGCATCGGGGCCACGAAGGGCGCGAGCACGCCGCCGATGTTGATGAACACGTAGAAGATTTGGAAGCCGGAGTCGCGCTGTGACGCATAGCGGGGGTCATCGTAAAGTTGTCCTACAATGGCCTGGAGGTTGCCCTTGAAGAGGCCGTTGCCGAATGCTATGAAGAAAAGCGCGGCACATGTCAGCGAGAGGAGCCAGGTAGTGTTTTCCGATGTGGCGAGGATGGGGATGGAGAGCACGACGTAGCCAAGCGTCATGATGATAAGACCCCATATGATGGTGCCTTTGTAGTTCTGAGTCTTGTCGGCGATAAGGCCTCCGACAAGGCTGAGAACATAGATTCCGGCATAGAAGAAAGAATAGACCAGCGCGCTGGTTTCTTCCGAGAGGCCGAACTTGGAGCAGAGGAAGAGCACGAGCACGGCATTCATTATGTAGTAGCCGAAGCGTTCTCCCATGTTGCTCAAAGCAGCAGGAACAAGTCCTTTGGGTTGGTTTTTAAACATGATAAGGGATTATTAGTTAGAGATTATAAGATTTGTCGGGGCTGGGTCACGCCTGGCCTGCAGCTTCGGCGCGGGCCTTGAAGGCCACGGCGTAGAGGCGTATCTGCTTCAGCATTGCCACGAGGCCGTTGGATCGTGTGGGGGAGAGGTGATCGCGCAGACCTATGCGGTCTATGAAATAGAGGTCGGCATTTAGAATCTCATCGGGAGTGCGCATATCAAGCACTCTCATGAGCAGGGCTACGATGCCTTTTACTATCATGGCATCGGAGTCAGCTTCAAATTTTATTTTCTTTTCATTGCAGGACATCTCCTCGCTTTCCCGGGCTTCGATCCACACGCGGCTTTGGCAACCTTCTATCAGGTTGGCCGGCACTTTGTATCTCTCATCCATCGGGGGGAGCTGCCCTCCGAGTTCTATAATATAGGCATAGCGATCCATCCAGTCGGTGAGACCTTCGAATTCTTCTATGATTTCATCCTGTATTTCGTTGATACTCATGTTGTTATACGATAAGGTGGGCGCATGGCCACTCCATGCGCTCACAAATTTACGTAAATTTTTTCGATTAATCGGTCAAATTGGCACTAAAAAGTTTCTCCAAGTTCCGGTGATGGTTCGCTGCGCAGTCTGTAGAGCAAATGTCGGCTCAGTGCGGGATGAGTGCGTGTGAGCTCGCTGAGCTCCCAGTGATGCCCGGCCTCCTCTTTGAGCAGTGGCGACGTCGCTTCGGCGTCGGTAAGATTCCATGTGAGAAGCACAACTTTGATTTTGAGCGCTTTAAGCTTGCGCACGAGCATTTCGTGATCGGCGTCGCCGGTGATGAGTATCACGTAGTCGAAGCGCCGGAATGTGGCCAGTTCATATGCTTCAAGAGCAAACCATACGTCCACTCCTTTCTCTATCACTTCAGTAACACCGTTACGGTCTATCTCGCGCAGGTGCTTATAATGGAACACCACGTCGTTTTCGATGAGCGTATCCTCAAATTTGCGTTCGTTATATAAGAGATGCTTGTCATAAGCCTCTTTGACTCTGAATCGTCCTCTGAAGTAATGCGCTTCAGTGATCTGGCAGTCTGACGTGTTCACCCCTTCGGCCTTTGCGAGTCTCTCGCTGATGAAATCGAATAGCGACCGCACGCGTATTATGGAATTTTCAAGCTTCTTAAGCGCGCGGTTGACCTTGGCGTAGTAACCGCCGTCTATGAAGACACCTATACTTATATATCCTTGCATGTTGTAATGTCGTTAGAATGAGAGTCGTTATGTATATAGAAACAAATTCGGAGAAGAATCGTTGAATGTCCATACCGCGATGTGAAAAAATTTTGTGGAGAAAGAAAAAATGTGTAACTTTGCAGGCCGATTATATCCAACCCCTGTCCCGAGGGTAGCCCCGCACATGGTTTTGGCCGACTGTGGCGAGTAGTTATCGGGCGATCTAATCTTCAAATAAACAAACAGTTAAAGTGGATACTTTAAGTCTTAAAACTCAATCAGCCACCCCCGCTACCATCACAAAGGAATGGGTAGTGGTAGACGCTACCGACCAGGTGCTCGGCCGTCTTTGCGCCAAAGTGGCCAAAATCCTCCGTGGCAAGAACAAGCCCAACTATACTCCCAACATGGACTGTGGCGACAACGTGATCATCATCAACGCCGAGAAGGTGAAGATGACCGGCAGCAAGTTCACCGATCGCGTATATCTGCGCTACACCGGCTATCCCGGCGGACAGCGTGAGTTTACTCCCGAGACCCTCATGAAGAAGAGCT
Organism: uncultured Muribaculaceae bacterium; assembly: GCA_910579305.1. Taxonomy (GTDB): domain Bacteria; phylum Bacteroidota; class Bacteroidia; order Bacteroidales; family Muribaculaceae; genus Lepagella. Next base: position 47,115 of record CAJTTA010000002.1, on the reverse strand, counting down.
TCAAGCTCCGTGCCAACGGTCATCACCCCCTCTATACCAAGGTGGTGAAGGGCATGCTTCCCAAGACTCGCCTGGGCGCCCGTCAGCTCGACAATCTCTATGTCTACAATGGCTCCGAGCATCCCCACGCTTCAGAGAATCCCAAAGTAATCGACATCAACACAGTGAAATAAACTAAGAGATGGAAAAAATCAATGCATTAGGCCGTCGTAAGGCCGCTGTAGCCCGTGTTTACCTCACCGAGGGTTCCGGCAATATCGTGATCAACAAGCGCGATCTCGGCGTTTATTTCCCTTCAAGCATACTCCAGTATATCGTAAAGCAGCCTCTGAGCGTGCTCGACGTGCTTGAGAAATATGACATCAAGGCCAACCTCAACGGCGGTGGCTACAAAGGCCAGGCTGAGGCTCTCCGCCTTGCAATAGCCCGCGCTCTTGTCAAGATCAATCCCGAGGATAAGCCCGCTCTTCGTGCCGAAGGCTTCATGACCCGCGACCCCCGTGCCGTGGAGCGCAAGAAGCCTGGTCAGCCCAAGGCCCGCAAGCGCTTCCAGTTCTCAAAGCGTTAATGCTCCTTCAGGTTGCGTGATATCGGTGTGGTGCCCCATGGAGAGCGCTGCGCCGGTATGCGCATAAATTGAGCCTGAGGATATAGGATCGTGCCGCCTCGTGATCCGCACATGTTTTAACCGCAGTGCTGCAGGCACATATATCCTGTTGCGTTATCCCCAGGCGCTTAATTAAAAAGACATGAACTCCGGCAGACACATGCTCTCCGGCAGACATGATATAAGTTTAGTATCTAAACCGAGAGGATGGACACGTTCCCTACCTCACGGTTGTATAATTAAAAGAACGTAAACAATATTTCAATCAATGGCAACACCCACTTTTGACCAGCTTCTCGAAGCCGGCTGCCACTTCGGCCACCTCAAACGTAAATGGAACCCCGCTATGGCTCCCTACATCTTCATGGAGCGTAACGGCATCCACATCATCGACCTCTACAAGACTGCCGCCAAGGTAGAAGAGGCCGCCAATGCTCTCCGCCAGATGGCTAAGTCAGGCAAGAAGGTACTCTTCGTGGCCACGAAGAAGCAGGCCAAGGAAGCCATCGCCGAAAAGGCTGCGGCCATAGGCATGCCCTATGTGATAGAGCGCTGGCCCGGCGGTATGCTCACCAACTTCCCCACCATCCGCAAGGCTGTGAAGAAGATGGATACTATCGACAAAATGACCAAGGACGGCACCTTTGAGAATCTCTCAAAGCGCGAGCGTCTCCAGATCACCCGCCAGCGTGCGAAGCTTGAGAAGACTCTCGGCTCCATCGCAAGCCTGGTGCGTCTCCCGTCGGCTCTCTTCGTGGTAGACGTTATGAAGGAGCACATCGCTGTAGCTGAGGCCAACCGCCTTGGCATACCTGTGTTCGCAATGGTCGACACCAATTCCGATCCTTCCAATGTAGACTACGTTATTCCCGCCAATGACGATGCCTCCAAGAGCATCGAGCTTATTCTCGACACTGTCTGCGCCGCTATGGCCGAGGGTCTTGAAGAGCGCAAGGTAGAGAAGACCGAGGAGGGAGAGGCCGAGGCAGCTCCCGCTCCCGGCAAGCGTCGTCGCGTGCGTCGCAACGAGGCTCCCGCAGAGGCTCCCGTTCAGGAAGCAGCTGCTGAGACTGTGGCCGAGGCTTGATAAGCGTCAATCCAAAGACTAAAGCTCATCGGGAGGCTGGCAACCCAAAGTGGCTACGGTCTCCCGAATATAAATTTATAAACACTCCAATTTTAAAGGAATACTGATATGGCAGTATCAATCGAAGATATCAAGAAGCTGCGCAAGATGACCGGCGCAGGCATGATGGACTGCAAGAACGCTCTGGCTGAGACCGAGGGTAATCTTGAGGCCGCCATCGAAATAATCCGTAAAAAAGGTCAGGCTGTCGCCGCCAAGCGTGAAGATCGCGAGGCAGCCGAGGGCTGTGTGCTTTCAGGCGCCAAAGAGGGCTTTGCTGCAATTGTCGCTCTCAAGTGTGAGACCGACTTCGTGGCCAACAACGAGTCTTTCCGCGCTCTCACCAAGAAGATTCTCGAAGCCGCTCTGCTTGCAGGAGCCAAGAGCCTTGATGAAGTGAAGAATATCACTATCGACGGTCGCACGATAGCTGAACTCATCACCGATGAAATCGGCAAGACAGGTGAGAAGATGGAGCTGGGCGCGTATGAGTACGTAGAGGCTCCTTCAGTGGCCGCTTACGACCATTTCAATCACAAGCTCTCAACTATTGTAGGTCTCACGGAGGCCGGCATAGATGAAGGCGTAGGCCGTGAAGTGGCTCTTCAGGTAGCCGCCATGAATCCTATGGCAGCAACCCGCGAGGCTATCTCTCAGGAGGTTATAGACACTGAAATCAAGGTGGCTATCGACAAGACCAAGGCCGAACAGGTGCAGAAGGCTGCAGAAGGCGCTCTGCGCAAGGCGGGTCTCAACCCCAATCACTTCGACTCCGAGGAGCACATCGAGAGCAATATCACCAAGGGCTGGATCACTGCCGAGGAGGCTGCCAAGGGTCGCGAGATCATGAAAGCTGCCGCTGAGGAAAAGGCTGCCCACATGCCCGAGCAGATGATTCAGAATATCGCAAAGGGACGTCTCGGCAAGTTCTTCAAGGAGAACGTGCTCGTAGAGCAGGAGTTCCACCGCGATCCCAAAATCACTGTAGGACAGTTCCTTGACGGAACCAAGAAAGGCCTTACAGTGCTTTCATTCAAGCGCGTGAACCTCAATCAGGACTAATAAGCCTGACACAGAGGTCTTGAAATAAGGGAGGTCATGCAGCCGCATCAGGCTGCATGACCTCCCTTCCGTTTCTTGCGTCGGGAGCACGGATGTGTGGGTGTGGGGCGGAAATGCGTTTTGGTGATTCGGGGAAATTTTCGTAATTTTGCACTTTAAAGTGCGGCAGTGTGCCCCGACGATGTCGAAGTCCTGCCTATTCAATTGATTATTAATTTACTACACAGCGTGGAGACAAAGTATATTTTCGTGACGGGCGGCGTGGTGTCGTCGTTGGGCAAAGGTATCATATCCTCGTCGCTGGCCCGCTTGCTGCTGGCCCGTGGCTACAGAGTGACCATTCAGAAGTTCGATCCCTATATCAACGTAGATCCGGGCACTCTAAATCCCTATGAACACGGCGAGTGTTATGTGACAGTGGACGGTCATGAGGCCGACCTTGATCTCGGCCACTACGAACGCTTTACAAATACTCCCACTACCCGGGCCAACAACGTCACCACAGGCCGCATCTATCAGAGCGTGATAGACAAGGAGCGCCGTGGCGACTACCTCGGAAAGACTGTGCAGATTATTCCTCATATCACCGATGAGATAAAGCGCAATGTGAAGCTGCTTGGCAACACCGGCAAGTTTGACTTTGTGATAACAGAAATCGGCGGCACCGTAGGCGACATAGAGAGCACCCCCTATCTGGAGGCCGTGCGTCAGCTCCGTTGGGAGCTCGGCCGCAACTCCCTTTGTGTGCATCTCACCTATGTGCCTTATCTTCGTGCGGCCAAAGAACTTAAGACCAAGCCCACCCAGCACAGCGTGAAGCTCCTGCAGCAGGTGGGCATACAGCCCGATATACTCGTATTGCGCACAGAGAAGGATGTCCCGGCCGGCATGCGTCGCAAAGTAGCGCAATTCTGCAACGTTGATCCCGATGCGGTAATCCAGAGCATAGACGTGCCCACCATCTATCAGGTGCCTCTCACCATGCATGCCCAGCATCTTGATGAAATAGTGCTCCGCAAGATGGGTCTCGAACCTCAGGGAGAGCCTAACCTCAAGGCCTGGAATGAATTCCTGGAGAAGCTGAATGCAGCGGAGAAAGAGGTGAACATAGGCCTCGTGGGCAAATATGTGGAGCTTCAGGACGCCTATAAGTCCATCAACGAAAGTCTCTTCCAGGCAGCCACGTATCTTGACCGCAAACTCAATCTCGTGTACATACATTCCGAAAAGCTCACTGACGACAATGTGGCCGAGAAGCTCTGCGGCATGGATGGCGTGATAATAGCTCCGGGATTCGGACAGCGCGGCATAGAGGGAAAATTCAGCGCCATCAAGTGGTGCAGGGAAAACGATGTGCCCACCTTCGGAATATGCCTCGGCATGCAGTGCATGGTGATAGAATATGCCCGCAATGTGCTCGGGCTTGCCGATGCCAACAGTACTGAAATGGACGTGCACACTCCTTATAACGTGATCGACCTCATGGAGGAGCAGAAGAGCATAAGCAACATGGGAGGCACGATGAGGCTCGGTGCGTTTGCATGTCGCCTGCTGCCCCAGAGCCGTGTGGCTAAGGCCTATGGCACTACAGAGGTCTCCGAGCGTCATCGCCACCGCTTTGAGTTCAACGATGAATATCGCGAGCGCTTTGAGCAGGGAGGCATGAAGTGCGTGGGCGAGAATCCCGACACCCGTCTCGTGGAGGTGGTGGAGCTTCCCGAGAAACGCTGGTTCATAGGCACGCAGTATCACCCCGAGTATCAGAGTACGGTGCTGCATCCCAATCCCCTTTTCCTCGATTTCGTGAAGGCGTCCATAGCCTATGGCGAGGAGAAAAACGAAAAGAAATAATAAGCCAACACAACATTAGTAGATGGATAAGAATACGCTGCGCGGCCTCGTTATGATAGGCCTGGTGTTTATCGTGTTTATGTGGCTGTCTCCCAAGCAGGATGACAAGTCCACTCCTGCACAGCAGGAGCAGGAGCAAGTGGCTCAGGAGGAGGCACAGGCCGCACTTCCCGACATAATCACCGACCAGGAGCGCGACTGGCTCAAAGAAAATATTACCGATCATGGCATGATCACCACAATGCCCGACGGCTCCAAGGCCCGTGTGCTTGATGATGCCGACTGCCACCTGGTGCTTAAGGGTGACAGCATTTCCGGCACAATCACCCTCGATGGCCGTGCCATAGATGTGGCCCGGGTGCTTGAGGCCGACTCCACGCTTGCCGTCGATACACGTCGTGTGGCCGTGAGTCGCCTCACCTCTCTCCGAGAGCAGCTTGCCCGTTACGGCCGCTTCGCATCATTTGCCACCGGCAGCGAGCAGACTTTCACGCTCGCCAACGAGGCTCTTGCCCTCACCCTCAGCTCAAAGGGCGCGCAGCTCACCCGCGCCGAGCTCAAGGACTATTACTCGGAGTATGATCCCGATGAGACCAAGACCACCCGCAAGCCCGTAGTGCTGTTTGAGCAGGGAAGCGACCGCATGTCGTTCACACTTCCGGTGAACGGCGATGTCAAGACTTCCGACCTCTACTTCACGCCCATGGAGGTGACGCCCACCTCAGTGCTCATGGCGCTGCCGTTCCCCGGAGGAGCCTACTGGGGACTGCGCTACACCATAAAGCCCGGCAAGGACTATGTGGTGACTATCGCAGTGGAGCAGAAAGGCATGGATAAGGCTCTGCGCAGCAATGGCCGCGAGCTCGGCGTGAACTGGCAGCAGGCTTTGCGCAGACAGGAGAAAGGAAGAATGTTTGAGGAACGCAACTCCGGGATATATTACAAGTTCGACGGCGGAGATGTGGAAGACCTTGATGCCAACGCCGATGATGCAGAGCAGCGTCAGATGAAAGTGAAGTGGATAGGCTTCAAGAACCAGTTCTTCTCCTCAGTGCTCATACCGCGCCGTCCTTTCAACAGCACGGATATGGCCTCGGTAGTGCTCAATAAGGAAAACTACGGGGCAGAGAGCGACTACTTCCTCAAGTATCTCACCGCAACCTCCACTATCACAGATTATGACTGGAGCGCGCAGAATCCTGTGACGTTTGATCTCTTCCTCGGCCCCAACCTGTATCCGCTGCTCTCCGGCCTCGATGAGCGCGTCCCCACCGATGAGGATCTGCATCTCACCCGTCTTGTCCCGCTTGGATGGACGCTCTTCCGCTGGATCAACACAGGTGTGATAATTCCAGTGTTCAACTTCCTCGGTTCATTCAACTGGAACTACGGCATAATCATTCTCCTGCTCACCATCTTCATCAAGATAGTGCTCTTCCCGCTTACCTACAAGAGCTATGTGGGCCAGGCCAAAATGAAAGTGCTTGCGCCCGATGTCAAGGCAATTAACGACAAGTATCCCGGGCAGGAGAATGCCATGATACGCCAGCAGAAGACAATGGCTCTCTACAACAAGGCCGGAGCCAATCCCATGGCGGGATGTCTGCCCCTGATGCTTCAGATGCCTATCCTCTTTGCCATGTTCAGCTTCTTCCCGTCGGCAATAGAGCTGCGCGGACAGTCATTCCTGTGGGCTCACGATCTCTCTGCTCCCGATGCGATCATCTCCTGGAATACCAACATACCCATTATCACCGAATACTTCGGCAATCACATATCTCTGTTCTGCCTGCTGATGACTGTGACCAACATTATCTACACCCGCATCAACATGCAGACCCAGAGTGCGGGAGCGCCCGGCATGAAGTGGATGATGTATCTCATGCCGGTATTCTTCATGATTTTCTTCAACAACTACGCTTCCGGCCTGTCATACTATTATTTCCTGTCGCTGCTCATCACAATCGCGCAGACCTACGTCATCCGCCGCTGGTTTGTTAAAGAAGCCGATGTGCGCAAGGCTATGGCTGAAAATGCCAAGAAACCCAAAAAGAAGAGCGGCTTCATGGCTCGTCTCGAAGAGGCACAGCGCAAGCAGCAAGAGATGCTGAAAGCCCAGGAGGCGGCCCGCCGCAAAGGGCGCCGTTGAGATTACGCCAAAAACTTATAGACTTACCCCATGTGTGAGAGCGCCTAAATAATTAGGCGCTCTCACACAATAAAAGATACTTTGACAATGCCCACTCTATATCTTCTCCCCGTGACTATGAGCGATGCCTCTCCCCGGCATGTGCTCCCGGCCTACAACCTGGAGGTCGCCTCGCGCCTGCGACACTTCATAGTGGAGAATGTGCGCACGGCGCGGCGTTTCCTCAAGCGCTGCGACCCCGGCTGCGACATAGACTCGATCACATTCTATGAGCTTAACAATCATATTCCTGCCGATGCCATACCCTCCTATCTCGCTCCCATGGAGAGGGGAGAGGATATGGGCGTGATGAGCGAAGCCGGATGCCCTGCAGTGGCCGATCCCGGAGCGCAGGTGGTGGGCCTGGCCCAGCGCAAAGGCTATAAGGTGGTGCCGCTCGTAGGCCCCAGCTCCATTCTGCTATCACTCATGGCCAGCGGCTTTAATGGCCAGGGATTTGCATTTAATGGCTATCTGCCCATCGAGACGGCCGACCGCGACAAGGCCATACGCAATCTTGAGGCCACCTCACGCCGCACCGGCCTGACGCAGATATTCATCGAGACCCCCTATCGCAATGACCGTCTGCTTGAGCGCCTCCTTCACATTCTCCAGCCCTCCACCATGCTCTGCATAGGGCGGGATATCACCTCTCCCGAAGGAGAACGCATAGAGAGCCGCCCGGTATCGGTGTGGCGCAAGAACCCTCCCGAGCTTGGCAAGGTGCCCGTGATCTTTCTTATTCATTGCTATTGACATAGAGTTTTTTTATTACCGTTATGCAGCCAGTGCAGTTCACCATCAATTTTGACGAGCCCGACCTCATCATGCCTGCGGGCAAGGATGCGGTAATAGAGGCTTCGGTAGCGTTACGCCGCAGGATTCAGGAGGAGGACCGCAGGCGTCAGCCCATTCACTACATGTCGTTCGGCTCAGGCTCCTCCGGCAATTCATGCTACATAGGCACTCCTGAAGGAGGAGTAATAGTGGATGTCGGTGTGAAAGCCGACGTGATTGTGGCGGCGCTTAAAGCCAACGGCGTAGACATGCGTCAAGTGAAAGGAATATGCCTCACTCATGATCACTCCGATCATGTGCGATATGCTTATTCTCTGCTGCGCGCCCACAAGCACTTGCATCTTTATTGCACTCTGCGTGTGCTCAACGCCATCCTCCGGCGTCACGGTATATCCAAGCGCATAAAGGAGTATCACAAACCTATCTTCAAGGAAATTCCCTTCAGCCTGGCAGGCTTTGAGATCACGGCCTTTGACGTGCCTCACGATGCCTCGGATAATGCAGGCTTCCACTTCCTCTCGCCTTCAGGCAAATGCTTCGTCATGGCCACCGATCTGGGGGCCGTCACCGAGCGCGCGCGCCACTACATGAGTCAGGCCAATTATCTCATGATCGAGGCCAATTATGACAAAGAGATGTTGCGCAGAGGCTCATATCCCGAATATCTCAAGGTGCGCATAGCCACCGACCACGGGCATATGGATAATGTAGATACGGCCGCTCTTCTGCGTGAGATAGGTGGAGAGCAGCTCAAGCACGTATTCCTCTGTCATCTGAGCAACGATAACAATACGCCCGAGAAGGCCCTCGCTGTGGCACGTGACGGGCTGGAGGCATGCGGACTCACCGTAGGTGAAGGCAATGAAACGATAGCAGACCGCAAAGCGCAGGTGCAGCTCCAGGCTCTGCCGAGGTTTCAGCCCACCAGATGGTATGTGTTTCACTGAGACACTTCGCGGAGTCAGTCTCACATCTCTGAGACGGAGAGGGTAGATAAGGGATTTAGCGGAAGATGAAAAAAGAGTGTGCGCGGCGGCAGGTAAATCCGCAGGCGGCAGACCATCAGGTATGCTCGCGCACTATGAAGCGGGGACGCCCTTTGACCTCGGTGAAGATCTTGCCTATGTATTCCCCCACTACCCCTACGGCCATGAGGAGCAGACTTCCCAGGAACCACACCGAGAGCATGATGGAGCTCCATCCGCTCATCGTGTCGCCGCGCAGCAGGGAGCAGAACACATATAGAGCTACCGCCACATCGGCAATGAGAAGTCCCAGACCGGTGAGGAATATCCATCGCAGCGGCTTGGCCGAGAAAGATGTGATGCCGTCGATGCTGAAGGCAAGCATCTTCTTGAGCGGATATTTGCTCTCGCCCGCCACTCGCTCATTACGGTCGTAATACACAGTGGCGGTGTTCAGCCCTATAAGCGGGATTATGCCGCGCAGAAACAGATTCTGCTCCCTGAAAGAGGCGAGCACTTCAAGCGCACGGCGGCTCATGAGCCTATAGTCGGCATGGTCATATACGCTCTGCAGCCCCATGCTCTCCTGCAGCCTGTAGAAAGCGTGGGCCGAGTTGCGCTTGAACCAAGTGTCGGTGCTGCGCGAACGTCTCACTCCATACACTATCTCGCTGCCGGCCCTGAAAGCATTCACCATTTCGATTATGGCATCGGGGTCATCCTGCAGGTCGGCGTCTATGCTCACCGCGGCATCGCATCGCTCCCTCACGTCCATGAGACCTGCAAGCAGAGCATACTGGTGTCCGGCATTATGGGCAAGAGCGAGACCCTGCACGCGGGAATCTTCATCATGAGCCTTGAGAATTGCCTGCCATGTAGAGTCGGGACTGCCGTCATCCACACACAATATAAAGCTTCCCTCGGCTGCAATCCTGCGGGCCGTCATCGTGTCGAGCACGTATAGAAGTCGAGGCAGCGACATGGGGAGCGCCTCCTGCTCTTTATAGCAGGGCACCACTATGGCCACCACAGGCAGCTGTGAGGATGATATGTGAGCTGATGAAGTCAAAATCCGCAGGAGGTTTATTCGCCGCAAAATTACGAAAATTTTTGCGGTGTGCAAAAAAATGAGTAACTTCGCGCTTATAACGATATTACACTACCATCGGCAGGTGCATCCTCTCCACCCTTGCCACGAATCTATATACCCATGAATACCTTTAATTCGCGTAGAAGCAAATATCTTAAATTCTTCGCGCTGCTTGGCATCATTGTCACAGTGTCAGCCTGGGGTACATCATTCATCAGCACCAAAGTGCTCATGGAGCGAGGAGGCTTTACCCCGGTGCAGATGTACACTTATCGCTTCTCGGCAGCATATCTGCTCCTGTTGCTCTACACCTGCCGCAAGAGCCTTCTCTCCAAGAACTGGAGGGATGAGCTCACATTCCTGCTTTGCGGCGTGTGCTCGGGCTCGCTCTATTTCATCACCGAAAACTTCGCGCTGAAACACACAACCACCGGCAATGTCTCCCTGCTTGCATCCATCTCACCCATATTCACTACGATTCTCATGGGCGTCTTCTATAGAATGCGCATAGGCTCGGGCGTGATTTTAGGCTCGGTCACGGCATTCATAGGGGTAGGCTTCATAGTATTCAGCGGCGGCGAGGGCATGGAAATTCACCCTGCGGGCGACCTGCTGGCCCTCTCAGCGGCATTATCCTGGGGTATATACACCATAGCGGTGAAGAGACTGCTGCCGATATATAATTCCTTCTTTATCACGCGCAAACTCTTCTTTTACGGCTCTCTCACCTCTCTGCCTCTGCTCTTTGCCGCAGGCGCGCCGTATCATCTCGACACTCTGGTGAATCTCTCTCATCCCGAATTCCTCCTGAACTTCCTCTTCCTCGTGCTGATGTGCTCAGTCATGGCTTATCTGCTGTGGAACGAGTCAATCAAGATACTCGGAGCCGTCACGGCCAATAATTTCCTCTATGGCCAGCCTTTGGTGACCATGGTGGCTGCCGCAATTATCCTTAATGAGCCCTTCACCCTGCTTGGCGGCATAGGCTGCGCGCTCATAGTGGGAGGCCTCGTGATAAGCGACAAATATCCGGAACTGCGCATAAAGCGCATGGCATAACATATATAATCAATTATACAGCTATGAAAGGACCACGTTACGATTCTCTCTTCCAGGATGCCAAGGACTATGTGTTCATAGTGATAGGCATCACGCTCTACGCCTTTGGCTTCTGTGCGTTTATTCTTCCGCACCAGGTTGTCATGGGAGGGCTCACGGGTGTGGGCACACTTGTCTTCTATGCATCCAACCAGCATATACCGGTGGCCGTGACCTGCTATGTGATGAACCTTACCCTGCTGGCCGTCACTTTCAAGATAGTGGGCATGGGTTTTGTAAAGCGCACTATATTCGGCGCCACTGTAGTGGCCATAATGATAGGCTGGATGCAGCCTCTCTTCCTCGGGTTGCATCATTGCATCATGGAAGACGTGACAATGAGCATAGTGCTCGGAGGCCTGCTCTGCGGCATAGGCATAGGCACCATCTTCATTCACAACGGCTCTTCGGGCGGCACTGACATTGTGGCGGCCGCTGTGAGCAAGGTGAGCAATGTGAGTGTGGGCCGCACTATGATATTCGTGGATATGTCAATTGTGGCAAGCTCGATACTGCTCCCCTTCGATGGCCCCTTCTCAGCCCGCCTCGAGACTCGGGTGCCGCTCATAGTCTATGGCCTTGTAGTCACATATATCATCTCTTTTATGACTGATATGCTGATTAACACCAACCGCCAGGCCGTGCAGTTCACAATATTCTCCAAGGAATGGCGCACCATAGCCGATGCCATCAATTCGGAAGCTCACCGCGGTGTGACCGTGATGGACGGCATGGGCTGGTATACTAAGCATGAAGTGAAGGTGCTACTCGTGTGGTGCCGCAAGATAGAAAGCGTCACGCTCTTCCGGATCATAAAGAGCATTGATCCCGATGCCTTCATAGCTCAGACCAAGTCCAATGGAGTGTATGGGCGCGGATTCGACACCATGAAGGTGAAGATAAAGAAGCAAAAGCATATGCCTGCGGCGCATGTCGCCGAGGAGGCGGCTCACCCTTACAGGCCGGAGGATAACCCCAATCTTGCAGCCAATGACTAAGCGGCACGCAGTGGCCTGAGATTTTTTTACAGGGAGAGTGTCACGACTGATGCTCTCCCTGCGTTATATCTATAGAGATAACTTAACACCTACGGCTATGAACTCTATGATCCTATCTACATTAAGTGCTTGCTCCATAGCGGTCTCCACCTTCGGCTGCACTGCCGATAATGCCATGCAGCGCAATGCATTCTCATCTCATCGTGTCACTCCGTCAAAGACTATAATAAAGAAGAACTATAGCACCGGCAATTTCACCGGCATAGACGTGGCCCAGGGCATAATCGTGCATTACACCCAGAAGAGCGGCAAGCCTTCAGCCACAGTGAAGGGGCCGGATAACATTGTGTCGCTGCTCAATATCGGCGTGGTGGACTCCACGATCGAGATAAGATATAAGGATAATGTCAATATTTCTTATTCATCGGGCGATGAGAGCCGTTATGTGCATGTGTATCTCACCTCTCCATCGCTCAAGGAGCTGGATGCGTCTTCCGGAGCGCGCATAAGCGTGACGGGTTCCCTTGATGTGAAATGCCACTTCAGCATAGATGTATCTTCAGGAGCCGAGGTCAGTCTCGCCACTCTTAAAACCGGGGAAATAGACTGCAACGCCTCCTCGGGCGCAAGCATCGTAATCTCTTCACTCAAGGCCGAAGCGGTGGATCTCAGATCCAGTTCAGGAGCAAATATCAAAGTAAGCACCCTCGATTCGGGCACTCTTACTGCCAGGGCCAGCTCCGGAGCCGATATCAGGCTTGTCTCCGGCTCGTCAGGCTATGCCGATTACAAGGCCTCGTCCTCTGCCACAATATCGGCCGGAGGTCTCTCCGCGAAGCGTGGTTCGGCAAATGCTTCTTCATCGGGCACCATCATATCCTCCATCCGTAATGCCGAGGTGCGCACATCCTCATCCGGCTCGGTGAGAAACCGTTGATGACACACTCAGACCACTACACAATTATATACAGAATATCCCCCTGAAAGTCATTACTTGACTTCCGGGGGGACATTCTTTCTGCAGAGGGCGAGCCGGGATGCCTCACGCATTCTTGCCTAATATCTGGTCGGCATGAATCTTGGTCTTGACCTGCTTGGGCGTCATTATGCGTTCGATGATGCCGTCAGGGCCTATGATGAAAGTGGTGCGCATTGTGCCGAAGTATTTGCGGCCGTACATGCTCTTCTCTCCCCACACTCCGAATCCTTCCACCAGTCTGTGGTCAGTATCGCTTATGAGGGGGAAGGGAAGCTGATGTTTGTCTCGGAATTTCTGATGGGAGGCCATTGAGTCGACGCTCACGCCGATCACCTGATAGCCGGCCTCCAGCAGCTCCCGGTAGCCGTCACGCAGGCTGCATGCCTGCGCAGTGCAGCCGCTGGTGTTGTCTTTCGGATAGAAATATAGCGCGATTCTGCGTCCGGGATAATCGCTCAGGCGCACCTCTTTGCCATCGGCGTCAATGCCGAGCAGATCTTCTACTTTGTCTCCGATATTCTTCATATGTCCGGTGTGTTAGGGGTGTGAATAGTAACGGTAAGAAATATCATAGCGCCTGCTTCATGCGGCGATAGATATATACCTTGCCGCGCTTCATCTCTCCTGATGCAGGCTGCTTCATGGAGGCGGGGAAGCCTATGTCGGCCGAAGGAAGCCAATGCACCACAGCGTCCATCCAGGAGGCGCAGGCAGCTCTGGTGGGATGCGGATTTCCGGCCGACTGGCGTGGAAGCTTAAGAGCCTGGCTGTCGAAGTAATGTCCTGTGCCATGGATGTGTGTCTTCATCCAGTCGTTGAAAGCCTGTCCGGTGGACTTGCCGGGCCATGTGGGAGGCCCTACCCACACGAAAGGAATTCCTTCCAGCTGCTGCTCAAGGGCGGCCACCGGCTTGCTCATACGGGCATTCATATCCTTGGCCAGAATCTCGTTCAGTCCGAGACAAATGAATACTGCGTCAGGCTTGTGAGTCTTGATGAGAGAGGGAAGCTTTCCGCTGTTGACCCACTTGGGAAGCGTGGAGCCGTCCCATATCACGGTCGACACCTCAAAGCCATTCAATGTGCCGTAAGCCTCAAGTCGCTCCGCCAGCCAGCCTGTCATGGAGTCGCCTATGAAAAGCACGCGTCTTATAGGCTCCGTCGCCTTGCATGCCAGCGTGGCCAGGAGCATCAACAGGAAAACAAGAAGAGATTTCTTCATTTTCCCCGTCGGTTATTGCGCGCGCACGAGGCGGAGTACTACATTGCCGTGGGTGTTGAGCAGATCCACAGTATTATTATCCACAGGGTGCACAGTTGCGGCGGCTTCCAGAGCTACAAGCAGCGCGGTCTCCTGATTGATGTCGGGACACATCATGCGTGTAGTGGCCATATTCTGGAAAGAAAGAGCGCCCTCATGGGCCATATCGGTCACGATGGAGCCGTTGAGCACGTTGCATCCTGTATTGCCATGCACCTTCATTTCAGACATGTCGAACACAAGCTGCATCTCATCGTTATCCACTTTATTTCCATCGATCATGCTCACCTTCCATGTGCCGTTGAGAAACTCGAAAGACTGGCGAGCAAGCGACATGAGAGGCTGCATGCCTGCGTCGTACAATTCCAGGAAATGCCTGTCGCCGCGCATGCTCCACGTGTATCTCGCCGTCATGCCGAGAGCCTGATTTATGGCCGCTTCGGAGACGTCGGCATCGGGACACGCACGCATGGTCGTGATCATCTGGTCAAAACTCAGAGTAGAGTCAGCCGCATTGTTGCGATAAGTGGCATTGATGGTGTTGCATCCGTTGGAACCATACATCATGTGAGAGGAGGGTTCAAATTTCAGGTAAGGCGTATCCTGGCCCTTGGCCGGCTGGCCGAGCACTTTTTCTATGATCCAGTCTCCGCCGATTTCTCCGCGCTGCAGGGCCTGATTGCGATAAGGATCAGGGTTGGCGTCGTTCTGCACGCCATGTCTGTCGGAGGGCAGTTGCGCCTCAGTGCGCACATTTTTCTGAAACAGAGTGCAGCTACTCATGGCTACACAAAGGCACATGGCCGATATTGAGACGGTGATATTTTTTTTCATATTAAAAATTGAGATGTTTAGTATTCTGAAATATTGATTTTTGCAGGTCTCATATAAGGATAACGTGATCAGTCGCTCCAATGTTTGCGCAGCGGGTACTTGGCCGGACGCATCAGCAGGCGCAGGGAGGTGGAATAGGTGACATAGTTCCATACCCAGTTGAGCATCACATTAAGCTTGTTGCGCATGCCCATGATGGAGATGAGATGAATGAACATCCAGGCCCACCAGGCAATGCGGCCGCTCAGGAATCCGCTCTTGAGATTCACCACGGCTCGGTTCTTTCCCACAGTGGCCATTGATCCTTTGTCGGTATAAGCAAAGGGCATGGATCGGGACGGGTCATTGATGTTGGCCGCAAGATTGCGCGCCTGCTGAATGGCCACCTGAGCCACTTGCGGATGTCCCTTGGGATATGCGGCTGAAGTCATGAGGCATATGTCGCCCACGGCGTAGACATTATCGTATCCCTTCACACGGTTGAACTCATCTACCAGGATTCTGCCGCCGGGCCCCACGATGCCGTCGGGGAGGCCGGGCATGGGTTCGCCCTTCACACCGGCAGTCCATATGAGAGTTTCCCAGTATTCCTGCGATCCGTCGGCAAAGCTCACCATCTTGTCGGCATATCCCTTCATGACGGTGTTTAGCCGCACTTCCACCATGAGGTCTTTGAGATATTGCAAAGCCTTCTCTCCGGCCTTGGCTCCCATGGCTCCGAGGAGTTGCGGAGCGCCTTCCACCAGCACGATGCGCACATCGTCGGGGTTCAGTTCCGGATATTCGCGCGGAAGAATGTCTCGCTTCATCTCGCCCAGCGCTCCGGCTATCTCCACCCCGCTGGGGCCGCCGCCCACCACAAGGAAAGATAGCAACTCACGCCGGCGCTCGGGATTCTTCTCTATCGCGCCACGCTCAAGCCTGTCGAGGATCTCATCGCGGGTGTGGGATGCTTCCGCCACAGTCTTTATGCCGTATACCGATTCGGCAAGCTCATTCATGCCGAAGAAATTATTGGTGGTGCCGGCGGCGATCACCAGGCGGTCGTAGGCAAGGGTTTCGTAGCTTGTGGTCACGGTGCGGGTATCGAGGTCGATATTCTTCACATGCCCCATGTGATAGTTGGAGAAAGGACGCTTCTTGAACTCGCGGCGCAGAGGAAACGAGATGTTGGAGGCGTCAAGGCCGGAAGACGCTATCTGATAGAACAGAGGAGGGAATGAATGGAAATTGTTGCGGTCGATAAGCTCTACGGCAAACTTGTTGCGGTCAAGCCGCTTGGCCAGGTTCATGCCGGCAAACCCACCTCCTATAATCACAATCTTTTCACGGGAATCATTCATAATCTGAAGCAAAACACATTTTTATAAGTAAAAACCCCCACGGGCTTGGTAAAGTTCGTTATATAGATCCTCTTACTTCGGATCTGTCCGCTCTATGCCGAGGCCGAACAGAGCGAAATCATATTTCACAGGGTCGGCGGGGTCAAATTGTCGCAGAGCCCCGGTGAGCTGCTCCACGGCCTTGCGGTCGTTGCTCTTTCTCTCCAGCAGACCCAGGGAGCGGGATGTGGTGGCTACATGCACATCGAGCGGGATGAATAGCTGCGATGGCCTTATGGCTTTCCACACACCGAGATCTACGATGCCGTCATCACGCACGAGCCATCGCAGGGCCATGTTGTAGCGCTTCAGGGCGGTGGAGGCAAGCCCTGAGGGGATCACCTCAGGGCAATGC
This sequence comes from uncultured Muribaculaceae bacterium, assembly GCA_910579305.1. Taxonomy (GTDB): domain Bacteria; phylum Bacteroidota; class Bacteroidia; order Bacteroidales; family Muribaculaceae; genus Lepagella. Next base: position 30,521 of record CAJTTA010000002.1, on the reverse strand, counting down.
GCGCCGTCGTTGACATCGCGGGCCACGCGGCTCACGGCGTCCATCAGATGCCAGGCCGGAGCTTCGGAGGCCGGAGTGCCTGCCGAGATGGCAAATGCCTCAAGAGAGGGGTGGCGGGAGTAGATCGCCCTGAGCGCGCGGAGGAGATACTGCATGTGGCGCATGAAGCAAGTGCGGTGCACGTTGCATGCGGGATCCAGCCTCTCCCAGTCTCCGCTCATAAGAAATGCATGAGGCTCGCCATGCATGATGCCTATGAGCTTCTCGCAGTCTTTGAGAATCTGGGGGCGGCGCCCCCAGGCGATTACAGCTGCCAGCAAAGCCATGATCTCCTGGTCGGGCAGTGAGGAGAAGCGCCTGGGAAACTGCACCGGGTCATGCGGAATGAACTCCGGTGAATTTATGCGCATGAAAGCGCGGTCGAGAGAGTCGCGGATAGAGTCGGATACTTTCACGCTGCAAAATTAATGAGAATATCCCGAAGCCCCTAATTTTACGGGAGAAAATTCCGGCGGAAGCAGAGATGCTTCGCGGATTTGCACATTATCGGGAAATTTTGTAAATTTGTGCGTAAATTCCACATAGACCATGGCCGAGAAAGATACTGATAAATTACCTGATACCATACTCACGGATGCGGATGGCTCCTCTCCTCTCCCTGCTGCCGATGATGATAAGGCCGAAAGAGCCGGAAATACGGGTGAACGCCCCGGGAGGGAGAAGAATTATGTGGTGCCGGGTGCCGACAGGCATTCGCTGCTGGCAGGAATGTTTCAGACCTGGTTTCTCGATTATGCCTCCTATGTGATACTTGAGCGTGCGGTGCCTCATATAGAAGATGGACTCAAGCCGGTGCAGAGGCGCATACTCCACTCCATGTATACTCTCGATGACGGCCATTTCAACAAGGTGGCCAATCTTGTGGGCAACACCATGCAGTATCATCCGCATGGCGACGCTTCCATAGGCGACGCTCTCGTGCAGCTCGGCCAGAAGGAGCTGCTTGTGGATACTCAGGGTAACTGGGGCAATATTCTCACGGGTGACTCGGCGGCCGCTTCGCGATATATAGAGGCGCGCCTCTCGGAGTTTGCGCTTGAGGCCGTATATAGTCCCAAGATTACCGAATACACTTCCACATATGACGGGCGCACTAAGGAGCCCGTCACGCTTCCCGTGAAATTTCCTCTGCTGCTGGCTCAGGGAGTGGAGGGCATAGCTGTGGGACTGAGCTCCAAGATACTGCCACATAACTTCGGCGAGATATGCCGGGCCGCCATAGCCCATCTCAAAGGCGAGGAATTCAAGCTGTATCCCGATTTTCAGACGGGCGGCTACATCGACGTCTCACGATACAACGACGGTGAGCGCGGGGGAGCGGTGAAGGTGAGGGCCAAGATAGATAAAGTCGACTCAAAGACTCTCGCCGTGACCGAGCTCCCTTACGGCAAGACCACCGGCACGCTGATAGCCTCGATCATTTCGGCTCAGGATAAGGGCAAGATCAAGATACGTTCGGTGGTGGATCACACTGCGGCAGAGGCCAACATCATAGTGCATCTCATGCCTGGCACATCGTCGGATAAGGCGATAGACGCTCTCTATGCCTTCACTGACTGCGAGGTGAGCATTTCTCCCAACTGCTGCGTGATATGCGACAAGAAGCCGCACTTCCTCACGGTGAGCGACGTGTTGCGCCACAGTGCAGAGCATACACGTGACATACTCCGCTCCGAGCTGGAGATACAGCTTGGCGAGGCCCGAGAGGCGCAGCTCTTTCTCTCTCTCGAGAAGATATTCATTGAGGAGAGGATATACAAGGATAAGCCTCTGGAGCAGGCGCCTGACATGGATGCCGCCGTGGCGCATATAGACAGGCGTCTGGAGCCCTGGAAGCCATCGTTCTATAGAGCTCTTACCCGCGATGACATAATGAAGCTTTGGGAGATACGCATGGGGCGCATTCTCAAGTTCAATGCAGACAAGGCTGCCGACCGCATAGCGGCTCTCGATGCCACGATTGACAAGATCGTGCATGACATAGAGCATATCACGGAATATACCGTGGCATGGTTTCAGCATCTTCTCGACAAGTATGCCGACCGCTTCCCGAGGCGCACCGTGATCAGGGGATTCGACTCCATCGAGGCCACACGTGTGGCCGAGGCCAACAAGCGTCTGTGTCTTGACCGTGAAGGGGGATTTGCAGGCACAGCTCTCAAGGAGGGAGAGTTTGTCACGATGTGTTCGGATATAGATGACATACTCATCTTCTATAAGGATGGCAAGTATAAGCTTGTGAAGGTGTCCGACAAGTTTTATGTAGGCCCCGGCGTGATACACATGCAGGTGTTCAAGCGCGGTGACAAGCGCATGGTCTACAATGCAATATATCTCAACGGGCGTGGAGGCGCTTATTATAAGAAGCGTTTCAAGCTCACCGGCCTTACGAGAGACAAGGAGTATGACCTCACGAAGGGTCTGCCGGGGAGCCGGGTCATATGGTTTACTGCCAACCCCAATGGGGAGGCCGAGGTGCTTCGTGTCACGCTTCGGCCGCAGAAGCGGCTCAAGGTCTTGCAACTCGACTGCAATTTCGCCGAACTGGAGATAAAGGGCAAAGATGCCCTGGGCAATCTTGTAACAAAGAATCCGGTGGCGCGCGTCACCCTTAAGGAAAAGGGCATGAGCACACTGGGTGGCCGCAAAGTGTGGTGGGATGCCGATGTGCTTCGTCTCAATTATGATGGTCGCGGCCGCTATCTCGGTGAGTTCCAGCCTACTGACCGTGTGCTGGTGATCATGAAGAAAGGTGAGTACTACACAACCGGCTTCTCGGATACCAACCATTATGACGAGGGCATTCATTTCATAGGCAAATATGATCCGCACAGAGTGTGGACTGTGGCTCTTTTCGATGCCGCGCAGGGTTATCCTTATCTCAAGCGCTTCTGCTTCGAACCGGCAGTGAAGCGCCAGCGATTCATCGATGACCATGAGCAGTCGCGTATTCTCCTGATTACGGATACACCATGCCCGCGTCTGCAACTTACGTTTACAGGCCCTGATGAGCAACGTCCTCCGCAAGAGGTAGATGCCGAGGAATTCATAGGCGTGAAGAGCTTCAAGGCCAAGGGCAAGCGTCTTACCATATATGAGCTCGGAAGCATAGAGGAATTACCCCCTCTCCGCTCACCTGAACCGGAGCCGACGGCTCAGGATGAAGCCGACGGAGTGGCGGCTGCCTCGGAAGATGAAATGAGCATGGTGGATGTCGTGGATGAACTCACGGGTCAGCAACAGATCTTTACTGAAGAGTCGGAGCAATGAAGCGCTTTCTGCTACTGCTTGTGACGGCCGTATGCAATGTGGCAGTGATGTATGCCGACTCCATCCCGGCAGAGCGACCACGGCCGCTCACGTCGACTTATCATGTGAGCCTTGGCGGAATGAGCGCTCTGAGCACCTATCTTTCACCAGTCATGCACAGCGGCACCACCGCAAGACTGGGGGGTGAATGGAGTCGCCGCCTGCGCTGCGACAGATATGATCTGAGCCAAAGCTACAGTGCGTCATTCGGCATGGGATTCCTGAGTGATCCCCATGCCAAGAGTGCCATGAGCGACATCCATCTGGCTCTCGCCTGGCACATCAGGCGTGATTTCTCTCTCCTGCCCGGGCTGGCTATCGGTCTCGGAGCCGGATTGAGTGCCGAAGGAGGACTGCTCTACTTGCCGCGCAACAGCAACAATCCCGTGGCCGCACGAGTGTCGGTCGACATGACTGTCCACGCATCAGCAAGCTATGTCATGCGCATAGGCCGCCTGCCGGTGCGCCTTATAGAGCAGGTGTCTCTTCCGTCGCTCGGACTGTTTTTCTCTCCCCATTACGGGCAGTCGTATTATGAGATTTACCTTGGAGAGAGGTCGGGGCTGGCCCGATGCGGATGGTGGGGCAATCACTTCGGCATCAATAATCTTTGTGCCGTGGAGATACCGGTGTGCGGAATACGTCTGCGTCTCGGCTATGCGCTTGAGGTGCGTTCATCCCTGGCATCCGGCATAAACACCCGTATCACCTCCCATCAGTGTGTGCTCGGCATAAGCACCGACTGGATCAACGTAACCCGCAACTCACAATGAAGCTATCCCTATACACAAGTCTCCTGCCGCTTTGTCTGGGCCTCGTGGCGTGTCACCCATATGAAGAGTGGAATGATGATGCTCTCGGCAATTTCGATGCCTTGAGCTCAATCATCGACAAGCACTATTGTTATCTTGATGAGAAGGGAGTGGACTGGCCTTCTGTTGTGGCGGAATACCGCAGCCGCATCACTCCGGCCACGACTCAGCGTGAGTTGTTTGACATCTGTGCCGAGATGCTTGCCACACTCAGAGACGGGCATGTGAATCTGTCATCGGGTTTCGATACATTCTATTACCGCAACTGGTGGAGCGACTATCCTCAGGATTTCAATCTCCGCACCTTGCAAGAGCATTATCTCGGATTCGACTATTCATCCACTTCCGGATTGAGCTACAAGACACTCACCACACCTTCAGGCCGCAAGGCGGGGTATATCTATTGCCCCTCTTTCTCCGTCTCGATAGGAGAGACCAATCTGAGCTATGTCCTTGCCTCGTTTACTGATTGCAGGGGCCTCATTATAGATATACGAGATAATGGCGGAGGCCTGCTCACGTCGGCCGAGACGCTCGTGCGGCGTTTCATCGCCGAGCCATGCACGGTGGGATATATCCGTCACAAGACCGGCCCGGGGCATAATGATTTTTCCGCGCCATATCCCGTGACTTATTCACCTGCGCCGGCGGGACAGGTGAGCTGGAGCAAACCCGTGGTAGTGCTCACCAACCGCTCGTGTTACTCTGCCGCCAATGACTTTGTGATGGCCATGAAGGCGCTGCCTCAGGTGAAGATAATAGGCGCACGCACCGGCGGCGGAGCCGGGCTCCCATTCTCCGCCGGGCTGCCCAATGGCTGGAATGTGCGCTTCAGTGCATGCCCCATGACCGATGCTGCCGGCCATTCAGTGGAAGGTGGCATAGACCCCTCGGAGGGATGCGAGGTGCATAGCCCGGCCGAGGAACTTGCTGCCGGACGTGACAATATACTCGATTTCGCACTTACTTATATGGATACCATATGATTCCTACCGGATTTATCGAAGAGATGCGCCTCGCCCTCGGCCCTGAAGAAGCCGAGAGGCTGTGCCGTGCGCTTGAAGAAGAGCCTACAGTGGCAGTGCGGCTTAATCCCGCCAAGCTTTGTGACTTGCCGCCGGAGCTTGCCGGCGAGCCGGTGGAGTGGCATGGCATGTCACGGCGTCTTGCCACACGTCCCTCCTTCACGCTTATGCCACAGCTGCATGCCGGCGCCTTTTACGTGCAGGATCCCTCGTCTATGATCATAGCCCGTGTTGTCTCGGCACTTGTTGCGGAACTGCCCGGCCCTGTGCGCATGCTTGACGCTTGTGCCGCTCCGGGAGGGAAGACCACGGCCGCAATAGATGTCTTGCCTGAGGGCAGTCTTATGATAAGCAACGAGTATGACTCCAGGCGGGCTTCAGTGCTTGCGGAAAATGTGCAGAAGTGGGGCTCCCCGCATGTGGTGGTGACGCAGGGAGACACGGCAGGCCTGGGCTCGCTTAAGGAGGCATTCGACATAGTGCTTGTAGACGCCCCATGCTCCGGTGAGGGAATGATGCGCAAGGATAACGCCGCAAGAGAGCAGTGGTCGCCCGGGCTGGTAAGACAGTGCTCGGAGTTGCAGCGGGAAATAGTGGATAACCTGTGGCCGTCACTGCGTCCGGGAGGCTATATGATATATGCTACCTGCACTTTCAACCTTGAAGAGAACGAGCGACGTGTAGAGAGCATCATGGAAGAATACGCTGCCCGGAGCATCGCGGTGGAGCTGCCGCAGGAATGGGGCATAGGCTCTTCGCGCGTATCCGGAGTGCATGCGTTGCGCTTCATGCCGCACATCACGAGAGGTGAGGGCCTCTTCATGTCGGTCTTGCGTAAATCCGGCAAGTATGAGGCTGAGGGGAAGCACAAGTCATCAGGAAAAAGACATACGAAAAACAAAGTCACTGTGCCTGATTGCCTGCGAGCGTGGATTGATTCGACCGATGACTTTGAATTCCGACGCAATTCCGAGGGAGAATGGATTGTGTTCCCTTCGGAGCATATTCAATTATTACATAAGATAGAGTCCTGCACCAGGGTAATTCATGCAGGCCTTCCTCTTGCTGTGGAAAAGGGCAAGGACATGATACCTTCTCATGCTCTTGCTCTGAGCAGGATTCTTAACCGGGAGGCTTTCCCGAGTGTAGAGCTTGATGAGAGGCAGGCGCTTGATTATCTGCGTAAAGAAGCTGTCACTCTTCCTGCAGGGATTCCCAGGGGATATGTGCTTGCGTCATATGCCGGTATGCCGCTGGGCTTTATGAAAAATTTAGGTAATCGCTCCAATAATCTTTATCCGTCGTTCTGGCGCATACGACACCTGTGAGCCATCGAAATAAAGTGTACATTAAATGAGAATGCGCATTTATCGCAAAATTTTGCTAACTTTGTAGATTCATTGATTTTTGATGATTATGGCTCGCAGATCAAGATATTATACAGATGCGCAGGTGCCCGAGGATGCCGGGCTGGCCCGCGCCCGTAGGTCACGCAAGATTGTCACCTGGCTTTGGGTGAGCTTTCTTTCTCTCGGCACGATAGTGTTTCTTCTCCTGTTGCTCATATATAACGGAGTGATAGGCTATATGCCACCCATTGATGAGCTTGAGGATCCCCATGATAACTTTGCATCGATTCTCTATGCTTCCGACGGCTCTACCGAGCTGGGACGCTATTACGAGTCGAATGCCAACAGGGAGAATGTAGAGTATTCGCAGATTTCCCCCAATGTCATACATGCTCTCATAGCTACTGAGGATGTGCGCTTCCGCGAGCATTCCGGCATCGACTTCATGGCGCTTGGCCGCACCGGAGTCAAGACCGTGCTTATGGGCGACCGCAGTTCGGGCGGCGCCTCCACAATAACCCAGCAGCTTGCCAAGATCCTTTACTCCAAGCGTAACATGCGTGGATTCAAGCGAATGCTGCAGAAGCCCATAGAGTGGATGATAGCTATAAAGCTTGAGAGGGTTTACACGAAGGAGGAGCTGATAAAGATGTATCTCAACCGCTTTGACTTCCTCAACAATGCGGTGGGGATAAAGACTGCCGCGGCAGTATATTTCAATAAGCTTCCGAGCCAGCTTGACGTGCCTCAGGCTGCAATGCTCATAGGCATGCTCAAGAATCCTTCTTACTTCAATCCGCTGCGCTATCCCGACCGCACGCTCGGACGCCGCAACACTGTGATCGACCAGATGGTAAAGGCCGGATTCCTCTCGGCTGCCGAAGCCGATATATACAAGAGTCAGCCTCTGGGCCTTGATTATCATCATGTGGTGAGAAACGAGACTTGTGCCACATATCTGCGTGAAGAGATACGCCGTGTGATGTGTGCTTCCAAGCCGGAACGTCCTTCTCGCTCCAAATACAAATCCGATTATGCCTATAAGCTCGCTCTCGGAAAATATAATACCGATTCTCTCTATTGGGCCGATGATCCTCTCTACGGCTGGATTGAGAAGAATCCGCGTCCTGACGGAGAGAAATATGATCTCTTTACGGATGGCCTGAAGATTTACACCACGATAGACACTCGCATGCAGGAGGCTGCCGAGGCCGCAGTGTATGAACAGATGGGCGGAGTGCTTCAGCCTGCATTCTTTGCCGAGAAGCGAGGCATGCCATATTCCACCGACACTCGCGAACTCTCCGTGAGCCAGCGTAACCGTCTCATAGAGCAGGGCATAAAGAGCACTGCACGCTATCGCACAATGAAGGAGGCCGGGGCATCGGAGCAGGAAATAAAGCAGGCCTTCAACACTCCGAGGCAGATGCGCGTGTTTGCCTATGTGAAGCAGGATGGCAAATACCGGCCGGGATCAAAAGACGTGACCATGACTCCGCGCGATTCCATGCTGTATATGAAGACCATATTGCGCATAGGCATGGTGAGCATGGATCCGCACAGCGGTTATGTGAAGGCTTACGTGGGGGGCCCGGATTACAATTATTTCCAGTATGATATGGCCGGGCAGGGACGTCGTCAGATAGGCTCTACGGCCAAGCCGTTCCTCTACACTCTGGCCATGGAGCAGGATTACACACCCTGCTCCACTGTGCTCAACGCTCAACCCAATTATGGAGGCTGGGCTCCACGCTCTTCCTCGGGCGGACGTGCAGGCCAGATGGTGGATCTCAAGTGGGCGCTCACCACTTCCAATAACTGGATTTCGGCTCGTCTCACTGCCGACCTGCAGCCGGCGAATCTTGCCAATAAGATGCGTCTCTTCGGCCTGTCGGGCCTCATAGAGCCCACTATGCCGCTGTGTCTCGGCCCCAATGACGTGAGTGTGCTTGAACTTGTGGGTGCCTACACCGCTTTCCCCGGCAAAGGCATACGCACTACTCCCGTGCTGGTGACGCGCATTGAGGATGAAAAGGGCAATGTAATATATAATGCTGTGCCTCACCGCACTGAGGTGATGAGCGAGACCGCCGCCATGCAGATGATCACAATGCTCATGAGTGTGGTGGATCATGGCACCGGTTCTTCCATACGCGGACGCTATGGAATCACAGCAGAGATGGGCGGCAAGACCGGCACAACCAACTATAATGCCGACATGTGGTTTGTGGGCTTCACTCCTCAGCTTGTCACCGGTATATGGGTGGGCGGCGAAGAGCGCTTCATTCATTTCCTGAGTATGGCCTATGGACAGGGTGCACGTGCTGCATTGCCCATATATGGCTCATATATGAAGCGTCTTTATGCCGACCGTAAGTTGCCGTATACTCAGGATGCCAAATTTGAGTTCCCGGCAGACTTCACTCCATGCGACGGGCCTGATTACTGGTCGATGGGCGGCTCAGGAGATGCCGGCCCTGCCGAAGACCCGGGAGATGAGGAAATAGTGGCAGGTGCCCTTGAATGAGTCAATATAATAGTCTCCTTACTGCGAACATTTCTATTGCTCTGAGCATTATTAATGTGTATACCTAAACCAATTTCTAAATATTCGGAAATGAAGAAACTTCTTATACCATCCCTGCTTCTTGCAGCGCTTCCGGCTGTTGCGGCCATCAATGTGAGCATGCCGGCCAATCCCACTGCGGTGCTCTCCGTGACAGAGACTCCTATAGGTGTGGACTCTATAGTGGCTCAGACATCTCTGACGCTTGTAGGCGGCAAGGGGGCCTACGTGACGCAGTCGCTGGAGCCTGCACGCATAATTATTTCGCAGGATAATGCTCCTATCGCCACAGTGTATTCGGCTTCTCCCAAGGATGAACTCACGGTAATCATACCGGCCGAAGGCGCGGCTACATATGGCGGCTCTGAGCTGATGGATGGCATCAACACTCTGTCGATGGCTGCTGCCCCCATTGAGGCGGAGGCTATGGGGCTTCAGGCTCTTGCTGCCACGGATCCGGCCGCAGCCCAGGCTCAATATGAGAAACTTGTGGAGAAATATAAGGCGATATTCACCGACTTCATAGCCGCCAATCCCGGTAGCCCTGCGGTGACTTATGCTATGCTTAACCTTGATGCTCCGCAGTTTATGGAAGTATATTCCTCTCTCTCTCCCGAGGCCCGCACTTCGATTCTCATGCCCATGGTGGAGAGGCAGAAGGCTGGCGTGGAGAAGCAACTCGCTGCTGAGAAACGCATTGCTGAGATGCAGAATGGTACATTTGAGGCTCCGGCATTCACTCTTCCTGATCTGGAAGGCAAGCAGGTGAGCCTGAGCGATTTCAGAGGCAAATGGGTGGTGCTCGATTTCTGGGGCGCTTGGTGCCGCTGGTGCATCAAGGGATTCCCTGAACTGAAGAGCGCATATAGCGATTATGCCGGCAAGATAGAAGTGATAGGCATAGATAACCGCGATACTCCCGAGCGCTGGCGCGAGGCTGTGGCCAAATATGCGCTACCCTGGGTGAATCTATATAATGACACTGAGCAGCCGGCCGGCACCGCTCTCCTTGAGAGTTACGCCGTGCAGGGTTTTCCCACCAAGGTAGTGATAGATCCTCAGGGTATCATACGCAATATCACTGTGGGTGAGGATCCGGAATTCTTCTCCAAGCTCAAGGAGCTTGTTAAGTAATCCCCGCTCCCGGCAGATGAACATGAACAATCCCTAATCTTTTCTATACCGTTCTGCGCCCCGCATCCATAGGATGACGGGGCCTTTTTTTACATGTATCCGCGGTGAGTGGCGTGGACATATGGGCATATTCATGCAGGCAGGATTGTGGCAGCGTCTTCTTTCGGCCATGCTGCATAGCCGTTCTTGTCGGGCATATGCAATCGTGGTCTCTGTCATTTACGTGCGCATCGATTCATCTTTCGTGCAGGCCGGCGTAGAGAAGGGTATGGATATATGTCGATAGCCCGGATATAGCGATATAATAAAACGATGCGTTGACTCCGCAAGAAGACAACGCATCGGTAATATGTATTAAGGAATTATTTCAGAATCTTTTCCCCCTTACGCACGAGAATACCCTTGGTATCGGCGGGAGCGCGAGTGCCGTTGAGGCGATAGAGGGGTGAATCCGGAGTCTCCGACCCGGTTATGGTCATCACACCGCTATTGGTGATTGTCACCTCTATCGGGCTGCTGGGAGCAGTTTCATTATCACCTTTATAGAGAGTGGTCACAGTGTAGGTATATTTACCGTCATCGGGCAGAGGACTGTCTATATACGCGCGGGAAGAAGTCTCGCCTACATATTGTCCGTTGCGATAGACGCGGAAGCCGATGGGGAAATAAAGATCCTGGTCGGGGTCAATATCGCCAGTGTTGTCGGTGACCTCGGCAGGGCCTTCCGACGGCACATCGGCAAGCACAGCATAGAGAAGGAAATTTCCTACGGCAAGATTGTCGGTAGTCCAGTCTCCTCCGTCGTATCGCACAAGATTGCCATATCCGTCATGGAGATTGTCATACTCGGTGAGCACCTGGATTACATTGTTTGTCGGCTGCATCTCCACTGCTATCATGTAGCCTTTGCCGGGCAGGATTTCCACAGCTTTTGTGAGCAGGATAGTATTCCATATTCCGGTTCCGAGCTCTTTCAGTTCGCGTGAGGATACCAGCTCTGCATTGCTGCCGTCGGGATCAGTCTCATATACCTTTATTGTGTATTTGGATTCCTGCAGGCTGAAATAGGGGACAAATGCAATGCGGCGGATCTTGTTGCCCTGATAGACGGTGAGTTCCTCCGGAGTGAAGCGATGAGCATATTCTATAGAGGCTCCGGCGAGGCCGCACAGCTGGTAGTCGTCGGATACGGAGCCGGGCGCTTTCATGCGGGAGATGTTGGGGTCAACTTCCCATGAGAGACGCACTGACTGCTCCTGCTGGGCCCCGGTCACTTTGGTGACCTTGGCGGCCGGGATGCGGATTGCCGCATATACAGGCGGAGATACAAGACCGTCGGAGTATCGGGCATCTACATAATATTCGATGCGGCCTGATACGGAGGGTGCTACATCCACATATTCGGTCTCGGTCACGGTTCCGATGAGTGTGCCGTTGCGGAACACGTTATAGTTTTCCAGCCCTTCGGCGTCTTCGGGAGCTTCCCATGACAGATGCACGTCGGCGTCAGAGAACCCGGCAATAAGATTGCGCGGAGCGCCGGGAGCCTCTTCCACTACGAAGTCAAAACGCATGGAGCCATCGGTGTTCTCGGCAATGTTGTCAAGGCGCTTATAGGCGCAACGTCCGTCCACAGCATGGGATGAGGGAGTGGTAGCATCGCCAAACGACGTTTTCTCTACCCCGAATAGAGCATTGGCATTGTTGGGATAGCCATATGAAGAGGGGGTGGCAGAGGGCTCTGCATCGGCATTTGCCGCCACTGTGTAGCATGCCTGAGGGAAAGCCGCATTCACCGTATTGGGCACTACGCTTGCGGCTATCAGCCCTTCATTGACGTGTGTTATTATCAAGCCGTGGCCGGGCAGGGCGCAATTGAAGTTGCCTGTCTGCTGTCGGTTCTCAAGGATGAAGTAATCGCCGGCTGCAGTAGTGTCAAACCGGTATGCGGCAGCGTTATAGGTCGCATCGGCGAAATCCGTCACACTCATAGTTTCGTTGAGCTGCTGGGGAGTCACCCATCCAAACATTATTTTCTGCCACATATTTACATGGGCCGGACGGTCGCCATGCTCACCGTTCCATGCTCCCGATCCGAGCAGATCCCATACGCCGGTGCCGCCGTATTCTCCTCCGTTTTGCTCATAGTCGGTGTCATAAAAGTCTGGGGCGCCAAGGTTATGGCCGAATTCATGACACATGACGCCTATGGCGCTCATGTTGGCAGAGGTTCCGAATGTCTCCGGCTGGATTGTGTATCGGCGCACTTCCATGCCATCCACACTCAGGCCATAGAGGGTGGATGAATGGCTCCATATATCTGCGGTGCTGCCGGTAGCTTCCTGGCCGGGGCCCTGGTGGATTATCGCCAGGCCGTCGATTATGCCGTCGCCGTCATTGTCAAATTCTCCAAGATTGATTTCGCCCGATATCTCTTCAAGGGCGTATTTGATCATGTCGCCCACATTGTCTATGGTATAGGCATTCTTGGGAGAGGGGAGCGTGATCCAGCGGGTCACGGTGGTGTTTATGTCCAGTTTTCCATAAGAGTTTTCAAGATAAAAGTCTCGGAAAGAGCCTACTCCGCCCCAGTTGTTGCCATTCATGAAGCCATCGAAATCCGACTGGGAATAAGTCGGTCGAGTGTCAGCAAAATTCACAAGCAGCATAAGGAGCTTGCGTCGGCCCGTAGTGGGGAATGAGCAATCTACCTGCAGGTCGCTCTGTTTCGATCTCATGGGAGAGAGAGCATCTCGCGTCTTCTCGCTTATGGGCAGCAAAGGAGCTACGCCGAGGGTGGCAGCCTGAGCCGCGGCGCTGTGGCCGGCGACTTTCATGTCAGTAGGCTTGAGAATTCCGGACGCATCCGGCTTGGCTACAGTCCAGTAGCCTTTGGCGTCACGTAGAAGAGTGAAGCCGTCGGCACTGCGGGCCCAGGAGAAATGCTCGTCGCCCATGAGTCTAAGAGACACAGAGGTTCCGTCGGGTTGCGTTGTGGTGATCAGTCCCGGATAAGCGGGCACTGCCTGCGCGCCCGCTGCAGCGAGCGCCATCAGGCTTATGGGAAGAATCTGTTTAAGTGTCATAATATAAACAGTGTCTTATTTTATTGCTATACGGAATGAATCGTTGCCAACTCTTACAATGTACATGCCTGCTGATAGAGCTGAGACATCTATGGAATTAGTGCCGGCAGCAGCATTGCATGTCATGCTTCTTATTCCGTCGAGAGTGAAGATTGCGACATGGGCAGGCTCCTGAGTCTCTATTGTGAGAGAGCGTCCGGCGAGGCGGCAATATGTGTCTGAAATCACGCCGGGGAGATCCACTCCTACATATCCGGGCACGTATGATGAAATTACTTTCAGAGCAAGTCCTGTGCCGGCGAAAGTGGGCTCAAGATCGCTCACGGGGCACCATTCATCCAGAGCAATGTTGGTGAAAGGAGGAGCTTTGTAAGGCTTGCAATAGAGACTGGAGCGGTTATGTATATGTTTGGCAACACCCATAGATACGAAAGAACGACCTACGTTGGGGTCTAACGGATCAATGCATATCTTTTCCGAATATTCGATTCCGATGAAGAAGGGGCCTTTCACCGTGACGGGGCGAGGGAGTTTCAATGTGAGGTAATCACCGGTGAATGAACCGACAGCTATGCCAAACATTTCGCGCATGGTAAAGGTGAATGAGGCGAAAGTGTTGCTTTCATCGGGACATCCGTTTTCATCCACGCCATAGAATTTTACTTTCACAGGCTTGCTGCTGTCTTCATCAACAACCTGCTGGGCGGGCACGTATCTTAGATTGGTGAGATGGAACTCAAATGCCGAGATGCTCAGCTGGGCTTCGGCGGGAGCGGGGAAATATTCCGCCATTGCCGAGTAGTAATGATTGGGGCCTGTCACAAAATCGAGTCCGTAGGGATCCGATGAGAAAGCCGGGATTTCGCCACGGCCGATAGTCTTGGATGTCGTGGGGTCATAAGATACGAAGATGAGTCGATCTCCGGCATTGTCAAAGTGCTCGATATTTATAGTCTTTGTGAGCTGACTTTCGGAGGTGGCGTTAGAAGCAGAGAGGGTCACATCGTATTCTCCTGACCGGGTGAAGTATACGAGGCCGTCTCCATTCTCGGTCATTTCAGAGGAAGCCCCGTCTACCTGCCATCCTGTCGGCGCGCCGTTGTTTACATAGTGTATCATGCGTGTCGGCGCGTTGCCCATGGATATGACAGCACCTGACTCAGCAGAGAATATACTCTGGGGGCTGAACAGCGGTTCTACGCGTTCCTGATGTATTGATGATGTTATGCGTACATCGTCGATGGCCGCAAAGCCGGAGTAGGCAGAGCCGCTCAGCTCAAAGCAGAAGCAATAGGGGCCGCTCTCTGCCGGGGAGAATGTGTAGGAGTGCTTGTTCCATTCACCCGCCTTGTCGTTTTTGCTGATGGAGCCTATAGTCACAGGTATGAATTCGGCATCCTGCTGGGTTCCGACGCGCAGGTTAATCTTATTCATGAGGGAAGTGCCATTGATTACGGTGCCTTCCTGGTGGGTCATGAATGAGATAGTGTAGGTCAATCCCTTTTCCAAAAGGAAGAAGGGGGTATAGGCACGTTCATCACGGGGGAGGTCGCTTGCAGGCACTATCATGTAGTATTCGCCTGAGGAAGCGGGCAACGCGCCGGTAGAGGCAGTGCACCACACGGCAGTGCCCGTACTAGCCCATCCTATGGGAAGAACGGAGGTGCCGTCATAATGATTAGGGTTGGAGAAGTTCTCCATAAGAGGAAGTTCCTGGCACAACGGCAAATTCTCTTCATCAGGTTCAAGGAGCTCCATGCCGGGATAAGTACTTGCCGGATCATTGTACTCTGCGGCAGTGAGACATGCCGGGGCAGAAATGGCCGTCGCGAGACAGATGGCTGGTAGTAAATGATAAGTCATGAGATAGTTATTAAGTTGAAATGATAAAGCTTGTGGATGTATAAAGTATCTTCTGTTAAGAAAAGCGTATTATCACAATTGTGTTTTCAGAGAGAGGTGATGAGGCAGGAGGGAGGAAGGGTCAAAAAGGCTTCCCCATATGGAGACCTTCACAGGGGAAGCCTTTTTGAAATCAGAGTTAAATAGATTATTTCAGGAATTTGGCAGCGGCCTTGTCCCCGCGCACAATGTAGAGACCTGCGGGAATGTCGGCATGAATGCGGGTGAATCCCTCATCGGCGCGTGCCATGGCTACGCATTTGCCGTCGGTAGTGTATACGGCGATCCATTCGCCTTCGGTCGTGCCGCTTACTTCGATGGCTCCTGCCGCATAGCGTGCTGCAAACAAGACGTTGCCGTCGGAGTCAATCGCAACAATGCTCTCCTGAGAGGCTTTGCCCATGGCAAGCACATATTCGCCGGAATGAGCAATCTTGCTGAAATCAGAGCTTTTGGAGCGGGTAAAGTTTGCCGGATTGTCCTGTTTCCACTTGCGCGGGAGAACGGCTTCGGCATCGAAAGCAGTGTCGTTGTCGAAAGTCTCTCTTATTTCCACCGCGGAGTCATCATCAGGATTGGAGCCGGTGAATACGAATGAGTCGAGAAGCATCACAGCATCGGGATGAGTGAGGCAGTTGTCAATGCGCAGAGCGTAGTAATAGTTGGCGTCATGCTCCGGAGTGAAAGAGAATTTCATAGCTTCCCATTCATCGGCGGCACCGGGTTCGCGTGTGCCTATCTTGGTCATTTCAGCCAGGTTGGGGGTAGTGCCTGCGAATACGGAGACTCCAAGCTGACGATTGTCGGCAATACCCGGATTCGACGGGATTAGAGCCTGGAATTCTATGGCCGCTTCTTTACCCCCCTGAAGAGTCACGGGAGCTGTGTATACAGCACCTGCCGGAGCTGAAGTCCAAAGCTCAAAGCCGAGGCCGAAGCCCTTGTAAGCGCGGGAGAAATCATGCACGGGGCACCATTTGCCCTCTTCGGCCATCACATCTTCAGGCACGTTATAGGGCTTGACATACATAGTTGTCTGCTTGTGAGAGTGCTTGAGCAGGTCAATGGCAATGTATGAGCGAGTGAATTCTATGATCTCAGGCTCCAAGTCGAGTTCCGGTGAATATTCAAATATCACGAAGATGGGACCTTTGCAGAGTATGGGTTCCGGGAAGACAATGTCTCGGGCATTGAGCTCGTTGGTGCCTGTGCCTCCGAACGCATCCTTCATGGTGGTGTCGAGTCTTCCGAAGACGTGCTCCTCATCGGGGAGGCCGTTTTCATCCACACCTACGATTTTCACAGTGAAGGGCTTAATGCGCTGGTCGGTCACGGCCGGGTCACCGTAAGTGGTGCGATAGTTCAGCCAAGGCATCCACACCGAGATCTGACGCAGAGCGAAGTCGAAATTCTCGGGGAGATTATAGTATTCCGCATAAGTGTTATAGTAGTGGTTGTAGCCGCTCACGAAGTCAAACTCGGGATCAGTTGAGAATCGGGGCAGGTTGTCGCGGTTATAGAAATATGTGCCATTGGGGTCATAACCGGCCACTGCAATCTGATTCTCAGGGGCTTCTCCCATATATTCTACGTCAATGGTCTTGGAGGCTGTGCGTGTTCCTTTGGCATTGGTTGCGGTGAGCTCGAAGGTATATGAGCCGCTTTCTGTGAAGAACACATCGATGTCGCCGTTGGGAAGCACATTGGAGACAATGCCCTCAGGTACTTTCCATTCCACTTGTTCCGCATATTCGGAAGTGTTGACAATGCGCACGGGCTCATCGCCTATGGCAAGCAGAGCGCTGGTGAAGATGCTGTATATGCCCTTGGGAACGAAGTCAGGTGCGGGGCGTGCGAGATCTATAGCCGACGTTATGCGCACATCATCGATCGCGGCTATGCCTGAATAGGGCAGTCCTTCAAGCTCAAAGCAGAAGCAATAGGGGCCGCTCACTGCCGGGCAGAAAGTGATGGCATGATCAGTCCATGTGCCGGCAGGATTGTCAATCGAGATTTCCTTCATGGTCACGGGAATGAATTCGGAATCCTGCTGGGTGCCGGCGCCTACGCGGATTATGGTGATGCGTCGTATGTTCTCTTCCTCATCATAGAGAGTGCTCATCTGGTGCGTGGAGAATGCCAGAGTGTAAGTCACGCCCTTCTGCAGGTTGAAGAAAGGTGTATAGGCACGTTCATCGCGGGGAGTGCTGGTCTCTGTGGTAGTGATGTAATAGTCGCCTGACACGGCCGGCAGTTGGTCGCGGTTGGCCGTACGCCATATGTTGGAGCCTGTGCTCTTCCATCCCTTGGGAAGGACGTCGTTGTCATAATGATCGGCGTCAGAGAAATTCTCAAAGTAAGGTAGCTCTATGCACACTGAGAGATTCTCCTCATCCGGCTCAAGCATATCCATGCCCGGATATGTGCTCACGGGGTCGCCAGGCTCATCCGGGCCTGGGCCGGGAGGATCAATGGGGTCGGGGCTTTCGGGCTCGGTGCCTGAGAAGAAGAATGTGTCGAAGAATACATATCCTCCAAGGTTCATCCCTCCGTTCTGATCCACTCGGATTGCAAAATAATATTCACCATCGCTATCGGGGGTGAATTCATATTTCAGACTTTCCCACTGCACGCCGTCGGGTGTGGCCATGCATTCGCGTGAGCCGATCTGAGTCATATCCTCAATGTTGGCCGTCGTTCCGGCAAATATCGTGAGGCCGAAGTTCCTTATAAAAGCAGGTGTGCCTCCGGGCATATACGCACTAAATTCAAGAGTGGCCTTATTGCCTCCGGCAAGTTTTACAGGAGCAGTATATAATACTCCTCCGCCATCCTGGGATCCATATGCTATGATGTAATTACCGCTTTGAGCAGGATATCCATACCATTCGGAGCTGTCTCTGCGAGTGAAGTTGCCGATGTCGTTCTGTGACCAGCCATCAGGCAAATCACCTCCTTGGGAGAAAGAAGCTTCATTGTCGAAGTTTTCTTCAATCTCAAAGTCTGCGGCGTAGGCAGGAGCGCTGAGGCCAAGGCATGTTGCGAGGGCTGCAGCTGGAAGAAAAAGAAAGAATTTTACCATAGAACAGAAAATTAGGTAAGTTATATTGAGATAGAGGCAAAAAATATACAAAAATCGGAATCACTTAAAACTGATATTCAGAAAAGTCTGATGTTTACAAAAGAAAATTTTTTGCCTTATCAGTGGCAAATTTATAACTAAATTTTTAACTTTCCAAATCTTTTTTGATATTTTTTTTATTTAGAGACAATAGCATCCGTGAAAATATTATCAGGAAAATAAGAGCCACGAGGCATCCGCCGGCGCATGCCACATTGTAATCAATACCCGTATGCCACATGTTTTGCACCAGTCCCTGAAGCCCTTCGGGGGCATAAATAATGTAGGTAACTGTCACGCATGTCATGAACAGGGCCGGCACAAGTGCTATGATGTAGATTTTGCCATTACGGGCGAGCCACACTGTGGCTGCCCATAGAGTGAAGACGGCCAGCACCTGGTTGCACCAGGCAAAATAGCGCCACAGTATGTCGTAGGGCATGAGCATCACAAGGAAGCACAGGGCGAATATGGGCAGGCTCACCATAAGGCGCTTGAGCAGCGGTTTCTGCGAGATGCGCATGAAGTCGGCCGCTATGAGCCGGGCCGAGCGCAGAGCGGTGTCGCCGCTGGTGATGGGTGCCGCTATCACTCCGAGCACTGCGAGGATGCCTCCGAATGTGCCGAGCCAGGAGCGGGATAGTGTGTCGACAAGCGGAGCGGGGGAGCCTGTGCCCAGATACTCCTGCAGTCCATCGTAGCCGCCGGTGAAGGCTACGGCCGCAGCAGCCCAGATGAGGGCCACTATGCCTTCGGCCACCATGGCTCCGTAGAATATGGGCCGGGCATGTTTCTCAGTGGCAAGGCAGCGTGCCATCATGGGGCTTTGAGTGGCATGAAAGCCGCTTATGGCCCCGCAGGCTATCGACACGAACATCATGGGGAATATGGGATTGGCCTGAGGATCGGGCTTGTGATTGAAGAACTGATGCCACACCTCGGGCACTGAGGAGGAGTGCGCATAGAGCATGATGCAGATTCCTACTGCCATGAAGAGCAAGGCGAACCCGAAGAGGGGATAGAGCTTGCCTATGAGCTTGTCGATGGGAAGCAGCGTGGCCGCCATGTAGTAAATGAAGATCACCACCACCCAGAACATCGCGTCGAGATGGTCGGGCGTGAGGCGGGCAAGAAGGTCGGCCGGATTGTAGACAAATACTGCCCCTACCAGGATCATGAGAAGCAGAGCGAACACGCGCATCACATTCTTGATTCTGCCGCCGAGCTGGCTGCCCACTATCTCAGGCAGCGAGGCGCCGTTCATGCGTAGCGACATCATGCCTGACAGGTAGTCGTGCACCGCCCCTGCGAAGATGGTGCCGAACACTATCCACAGGAATGCGGCCGGGCCATACATCACACCCATTATGGCTCCGAAGATGGGGCCGAGACCTGCGATGTTGAGAAACTGAATGAGGAAGATCTTCCATGCGGGAAGGGGCACGTAGTCCACGCCGTCGGCCATTGTGTGTACCGGTGTGCGGCGAGAGGCGTCCTGGCCGAATATGCGACTTACGAATTTGCCGTAGATGAAATAGCCTCCTATAAGGAGAAGCAGGGCTAAGGTAAAGGAAATCAAAGTTGTGTGGTATTAGAAAGTAAATAAGTCGGATTATCGATAATGTGTCATTTGGCGAGTCGCTCTATGATGCGCTGCCGGAGCATGCGCAATGCGCGGGAGGATTTTTCCACCGCTGTCTCTGCGCGCAATATCTTTTGGGCGAGAGATGCCTGCGGAGAGGATGCATATGACAGGCGCATCTCTTCAAGGTCTTTGCGCAAGGACTGAAGCTCAAGGGAGTCTTCATCATATTTTTTGACCATTGCGATTGTCTCACGGTCTCTGAACTCTGATATGATGCGGCCGTCGGGCATAGAGAACGAGATGCCGTCTTTCTCAGGCGTCTGCCGGTTGCGCAATGCCTCTATGGCTGCCAGCTTCTCAGAGTAATCCGAGTCGGGATCCAGAGTCGCATCTATGTCATCGGCTTTCGCAAGAGAGAGGAGATCGGGGGTGTCAGGGTCGTAATTGCGGCGTATTTCATTGGGAATGAAGACATAGGCAGTGGCAAGGCCATCTCCGTCATGACCTCGGTCGCTTACGAACCATCCTACGCCGGTATATTCATCAATGGCGAGCAGATAGTCATTGGCCGGTGAATTGTAAGGCATGCCCATGTTGACGGCTCCCATGAAAGTTCCGTCCTCCGAGTCGCGATTGGATCGATATATGTCAAGTCCTCCGAGTCCTCCATCGCGTTCCGATGCGAAGTAGAATGTGCATCCGTCGGGCATCATGAAGGGATAAGATGCCTGCTCCTCATCGAGTATCGGCTCAGGGTCATCATAGTCGCCCGAGAGAAGTCGTGTCTGCTCATATATTCTGAAGAATTCACCACCTGTCTCATCGGTGAAAGAGGCTGTGGAATAGCGTAGCCGGCCATCGCTGCTGATGAATCCCGGCTCGCCGTCATAGGTAGTGAGTCTGCCGGTCTGAGGAGACAGCACTATGGCATCGAGCAGTTTTTCCACAGGCATGGTCACAGTGTCGATTATTTCGATATGCTCCACGCGGTCGAGCATATCGGAGGCCAGCATGGCACTGGCAAGAGCGGCTTCTCCCTCGGCGGTATCCTTGCCTGCTTTAGCGCGCAGGGATATATACTTGTTGTATTGCTCGCGTGCGTAGGGGAAATCATAATCACTCATGGCCATGCGGCCGAGATAGAGGTGAGCGTCGGCTACTCCGCGGGAGGCCGCTTTGGTGAAATAATTTCTGGCAGCATCATTCTCTTGCTGATTCAGCGCGCATTCTCCGGCCATGAGATTTAGTGTGCCTATGTTGCCTCCTTTGGGAGAGGCCGCGATCAGGTAGTCGAGCATGGACTGTGCTTCGGGATAATTACCTGCCTCCATCAGGCGTTGAGCCTCGTCGAGGCTCTGCGCGGAGGCGCCGGCCAGACCGGCCATGCCGAGAAATATGGTGAGGGTAAGTTTCATATACATGGAATGTTGTTGTGATAGCATCTTCTTAATATGTGGCGATACTGTCGAGAGCATCAATCAGATGCTCCACTCGGTAAGATATATAGGATCTATAGGCAGGCCGCAGGGAATCCTTCCATTTTTTGTATTGCCGCAGACGCTTGGTTTCAGCCGCACGCACCTTGTCGGCATGGCGGATGTATTCAGCCCGGTCGAGGGTCTCACCTGCCTGTCGCCATGCACGTGCTATCATCAGTCCTTCTGTGGTATAGGCCGACGGATTGTCCTGCCGGCGCACGGCTTCGTAAGGAGCTGCCTGCCGGGGCATCTTGTTTTCGATGAGTTCCAGCAGCTGCACGGCATGATGTGCTGTGGCGGGATCGGTGCTCAGGTCGATGGCCGACTGGATTATCGCGCGCCTGTGGATAGAAAGGTTATGGGCTGCGACAGGATCGAAATAGGGGGTGGGCTTCAGCCCGGCGCCACCGTAGTCCCAGCGGTAGAGGGCCATGCGGGCAGTGGTTGCCGCGTCACGCCGGGGGGCTGACGGATTCAGTTCACTCACTGTGCCTACCTGCGAAAGCCACGGGCTGAGTTGTCCGCCCAGGAGACTCGTATTCACTCCTGTCACGACATATATTGGCCTTGGGTCGGGAGAAGCGGCGTTAGTGGCTATGAGGTCGAGAGCAAGAATCTGGTCGGCATGCAGGAATGAAGTGCGTCCGGTGGCAGTCTTCGACAGATCGATACGCACAGTGTCGCCCCCCATGTCGATGAAGAGTCTCGGAGTGGGGAGAGTGAGAAACCCGGGGCCTGTGTGCTTTTCTGCCGCCCGATAAAGGCTCTTGAGAGCGGGGAGGGCTTCAGTCCACTCCATGTCGTTGCCCAGCGCTACGTTAGCGAGATAGGAGGCTTCCACCAGTCCGGGAGGCACCGTAAGATCCAGCCTTGAGCTGTCGCGCAGAGGAAGACGCAGCTGAGAGGCATACCAGTCTGTGACCAGATAGGGCAGACTCACCATGCGCACATCGGGACGCTGTCTTTCCACCTGTTGCAGGTATATGAGCGGGAAGAGATAATTGTCTTCGGCTGCAAAGATTATCGCCCGAGGCTTGAGCGACTTGAGCTGATTGAGAGCGAGGTCGCGAGCCACGGTGCGGTGGGAGCGGTCGTGGTCGTCGGCTGTCTGGCTGAGCATCTGCAGCGGCACGCAAAGGGCGAGCAGCGAGGCCGTGATGGCGCAGATCTTTTCTTTGCCGGGAAGCAGGCGAGCGAGTAATTGCCGGAGTCCGAGCACACCGATACCCATCCACATGCACCAGGCGTAGAAGGAGCCGGCGAAGGAGTAGTCGCGGTCGCGCGCCTGCCCTGGCCCCTGGTTGAGATAGAAGACGATCGCAATGCCGGTGACAATGAATAGTACGAGCATCACTATGGCCTGCCGGCGGCCGTTCACTCCGCTGCGACATTGGGCCACTATGCCGAGGATGCCGAGCAGCAGAGGCAGCAAGTAGTATACGTTACGGCCTTTATTGCCGGACGCCATCTCATCGGGGGCATCTGCCGGATTATCGAGCATTGCGGTGTCGAGCGCGGAGAATCCGGTGATGAAATTTCCGCAATCGGGCTCGCCGCGCCCGGTGAAGTCATTCTGTCGGCCCACGAAGTTCCACAAGAAATATCGCCAGTACATGTAGCTTATCTGATAAACCATGAAGAATCGGAGATTCTGCATATAGGTGGGACGCATGACTTTGCTTTTTATATGTTCAGGCACCTCTACACGTCGGCCCGCCGAGTCTACGGCAAGAGTGGGATTCTTTATCACGAGCATGGATGAAGTGTCGGCGCCGCTCCAACTGCTGTAGCCGCTCACGTCGTAGGCGGCATGGGAGTGCATGCGCGGGAACCACATGCACACTTCAGGCGGGTAATCCACATCGTAGGAGTATCTGTGTGATACGTATCCGTGTCCGCCGGGTATGAGTGATGAGTTGCGAGCCGAGTCGGCGGAAGTGGCAAAGGCACTTCGCGGAGAGACAGGCATGCCGGGGATGGTTCTTATTATGTGTTCTTTAGGCTTTATGAGCCGATAGAGATTATATTGAGGTGTGCGGGTGCTATCGGCGTTTTCGCTCCATGACCGCATGCGCAGTGGCCTGGCCGTGAACGGCGCTCCGTAGATGAGGGGCGATTTGCCATATTGCTCGCGGGAGAAATATCGCTGGAATGCGAATATATCTGCCGGCGCACATGTGTTGAGCGGAGGCATTGCCGTGGAGCGTATGATTATCGACGCATAAGAGGAGAAGCCGAGGAGCACCATGCCGAGACTCCATAGCGCAATGCGCATGCGGCGCACGTTCAGGCGGCATTCAAGAGCCTGCTTCAATGGCCACGCCGCGGCTAAGAGAGTGAGACTTATGCCGATTACGGCATTGCCTGAGAAGAAGAATAGTCCTGAGCATCCCACGGCGACGGTGAAGAGAATCACGCTCAGGAGCATGCGCCGTCGAGAGCCCTTGTCGTTAAGCGATGCAACGGCTGCTATGAGCAGGGAGAATACAAGTATCCACCATATGATCGTGCCGCTGTTATAGGGCATTCCGGCGATGTTCACGCATAGCAGCTCCATGCGTGAGGCAAGATAAGTGAAGCCGGGGATAAGTCCGTAAAGCACAAGAGCAATGGTTATTATGGCTGCGAGCATTATCCATAGGATGGACATGCGGCGCAGGTTGCGGCGCAGTGTGAAGGCCACGATAAGCAGTAGGCATGGCAGACACAGGAGGTTGAGCTCATGCACTCCGATGGAGACTCCGAGCACATAGGCTATCGCAATGAGCAGACGGTCGGAGTGTGGCTTGTCGGCATTTTTGCTCCATACCAGTGTCATCCAGAACAGCAGGGCTGTGGTGAGTGATGAGAAGGCATATACTTCAGCCTCTACTGCCGAAAACCAGAAAGTGTCGCTCCAGCATAAAGCCAGGGCGGCGACTATGCCTGCACCTTCGCGGAGCCATATGCGCTCGACCGGGATTCTTCCTTGGGGATACTCCTGAGGAAGAAGTTGCCCTGCCAATAAAGCTGTGGCCAGAAAAGTGAGAAGCACCGTGAGAGCAGAGCACACGGCACTCAGGGCATTGACCATGAGGGGGATGAAGGAGATGTCGGGCGCGAAATTGATGAAGAATCTCGCCGCGAGCATCCACATGGGGTTGCCAGGCGGATGGCCAGGTTGCACGCCGTAGGCGCAGGCCACATATTCAGGGCAGTCCCAGTAGCTTATTGTGGGCTCCAGAGTGAGCAGGTAAGTTATCAGGGAGATGACAAGTACTCCCCAGCCGAGGGTGAGGTGAATTCGTCCGGCTGAATGTAATGTTACTGTTTTCACACTGCAAATATAGTTTTTTTTATCCTTACGGCAAAGAAATTTAAGTCTGTAAGGTTGTATGAATTGTTTTTTATTTGTACTTTTGTATGTTACTATTACGTTAGAATAATGAAAAAATTAGCCATATTAGCGTCAGGTAGCGGCACGAATGCCGAGAATATAGCCCGGTTATTTCATCAGGGCAACCGCATCAGAGTGAGTGTGGTGCTCTGCAATAGAAAGCAGGCAGGTGTGTATGAGCGCATGCAGGCTTTGGGGGTGCCGGTGGTGTATATGCCCAATTCATCATGGGATTCGGATCCTGACAGGGTTATAGAGACTCTGCGCTCCTCTGCTCCCGATCTTGTGGTGCTGGCCGGATTCATGCGTGCTGTGAGACCTGAGATAATAGAAGCTTTCTCAGGCCGGATTGTGAACATTCATCCCTCTCTGCTCCCCGCCTATGGGGGGAAGGGCATGTATGGCCACCATGTGCATGAGGCAGTGATAGCCGCCGGCGAGAAAAAGAGTGGCGTGACAGTGCATTATGTGACGGAAGAAATCGACGGAGGCGAAATAGTGATGCAGCAGGAGGTGGAGATCACTCCTGAGGATACTCCGGCTACTCTGGAGGCCAAGATACATCCGGTGGAATATGACCTCTATCCGCGGGCTATTGTGAAGGCGCTGGATGAACTTGAAGGGAGTGTGCCGCCTTTCGGGAGACAAGAGGAGGTGCTGAAGCCTGAGGCTTTGTCGGCGCCTCTGCAGCAAGAAAAGCGGGAGGCAGCCGCGTCTTCGGATTCATCTGCCTGTCAATCTCCTGATGAGGCTTGGGCTAAAGCTCTATATATCAATAATTACAGTGATGCTAAGGCAGAGCAGGCGCGAATTCGTGTGGAAGAGGGCCACTTGCCGCCTCCTTCTCCGGGCAGCAAGATCCCCTCGCCGCAGATCTCGGGCTTACATCCGGCAGTGGCCGACGCTGTGTCGAAAGGCGTGGCCATTCCCAAGAGCTATATGTGGGTCAGCGTGGTGATGGCGGTATTGTTTTCTACGATTCCCGGCCTGGTGGCCATTGTCTATTCCGCATCGGTGAGCAGTCGCCTGAGTTGCGGAGATATAGCAGGAGCCGGCCGTGCGAGCAGAAATGCCCAGATATGGATTATCATCTCGTTTGTGCTGGGTGTGCTCGCCGCCACATTATGGGTGCCCATGTCATTGCTGTAATATACTGTTAAACACAATTCTTCATCGACTGCTATGACCGAGACTCCTGAAGAACGCCGCAATATATATAGCGCTTTCAGTGAACTTTTGCAGGCTTATCTCGCCAGTCACCATCGCAAGAAGGTGGAGCTGATAACCCGTGCCTTTGAATTCGCACGCGAGGCTCACAAGGGGGTGCGGCGTCGCAGTGGCGAGCCTTACATAATGCATCCTCTCGCAGTGGCGGGGATTGTGATAAATGAACTTGGCCTTGGCTCTACCTCCATCTGTGCCGCTCTGCTGCATGATGTGGTGGAGGATACGGAATATACACGAGAGGATATCGCTCTTAATTTCGGCGAGAAGATAGCGTCGATAGTGGAGGGCCTGACCAAGATCTCAGGCGGAATATTCGGAGCTAAAGCTTCGGTGCAGGCAGAGAATTTCAGGAAACTACTGCTCTCCATGAGCACTGATGTGAGGGTGGTGCTTATAAAGATGGCCGACCGTCTGCATAACATGCGCACGCTTGGATCCATGCGTCCCGAGAAGCAGTTCAAGATAGCGGGGGAGACCCTGTATGTGTATGCTCCGCTTGCCCATCGCCTCGGTCTCTTCAGAATGAAGGAAGAGTTTGAGGATTTGGCTTTTCGCTTCGAACATCCCGAAAAGTATGCTGAAATCAAGGGGCTTGTAGAGCAGAGCATGGAGAAGCGCGACTCAATAGTGGAGGAATTTGTGGCGCCGGTGAAGGCAAAGCTTGACGCGGCAGGATTCTCCTACACGATGAAGGCCCGCGTGAAAAGTGCTTACAGCATATGGCGCAAGATGGAAGCCAAGAAGCTGAGCTTTCATGACATATATGATATATATGCCGTAAGAGTAGTCTTTGAGAATGAAGATGATGCGCTTGAGGCTCTGCGCTGCTGGCAGATATATACATTTTTCACTGAGGGGCGCAGAGTGCACCCCGATCGGTTGCGCGACTGGATAACCACTCCCAAGGCCAATGGCTATCGCGCGCTGCATCTCACCGTGATGGGCCCCGACGGCAAGTGGATTGAAGTGCAGATACGCTCCGCCAAGATGGATCGCATAGCCGAGCTTGGATATGCCGCTCACTGGAAGTATAAGAATGTGGACTATGAGGAGGATTCCGAGCTTGCATCGTGGATGAATACCATCAAGGATATTCTGGCTAATCCGGAACCTGATGCAATAGATTTTCTGGATACAATCAAGCTGAATCTCTTTGCTTCGGAGATATATGTGTTCACACCCAAGGGCGATCTCATAACTCTGCCGGCCGGTGCCACTGTGCTTGACATGGCGTTTGCCATACATACACAGGTGGGACTCAAGTGTATAGCAGGCAAGATAGCCCATCGTCTTCTGCCGTTGAATCATAAGCTTGAAAGTGGCGACCAGGTAGAGATTATCACATCCGATTCTCAGGTGCCTCAGGTGGAATGGCTTGAGTATTGCCGCACCGGCAAGGCGAAAAACCGCCTCCGTGCCATGTTGCGTAAGGATCAGTCGCGCCTTGTAGAGGCAGGCCGGCATCTTTATCTTTCGTTTGTGCGGGAAATGGGCATGGAGCCATCTGCCGATCTTCTGGGCAGGCTGATGAAGTATCATCGCCTTACGGAGCCGGATGAATTCTACCTGATGCTGGCGCATGATGAGATCAATCTGTCGCCGGAGGCATTGCGGGCAGTGGAGAGTCATCGCAAGTCAATGCTGAGAAAGCTCCTGCGCAATCCGTTTGCATCCCGCAAGAAGACCAAGTCAGGGGTTGTGGCTCCGGCTCCGGTCAACAGGCGCGAGGTGTATATGCTGCATCCTGATGCCGCCACCCCCAATTACAGAATTGATGACTGTTGTGTCCCGATACCCGGCGATGATGTGCTCGGATTTGTGGATGATGATGAGCAGGTGGTGCTTCACAGAGTGGACTGCCCGCGTGCTCTTCGCCTTAAAAGCAGCTATGGCTCGCGGCTTGTGGCTACAAAGTGGGCTTCGGCTTCTGATAAATTTCTGGTCACGCTCTCGGTGGATGGACTTGACCGGCACACGATACTTGAGGATATCGTTCATCTGATGTGTTCCACGCCGCATGTAAATCTCAGGGCTCTCACGGTAGCAGCCAGCAACGATGTCTTCCACTGCGAGATGCAGGTGCAGGTGGATGGCACGGAAACTGTGGCGGCACTTTGCTCGGAACTGAAAAAAATCAAGGGCGTGAAATTCGCCCGTCGCATATCATGATTTCAAATAAGACACTTATACGTATTCTTGTGATGCTTGTGGCAGTGGCGCTGATAGTGCTCGCACTGCCGAGAAATGACCGCCAGACGTATGCCTATGAGCAGGGAGAGCCATGGCGATATCAGCTTCTTACAGCCCCGTTTGACATACCGATTTATCTTGATGAAGCGACGGTGCAGAGGGCCACAGACAGTGTGACGCGTAACTTCTCCCCGTTTGTGATTTATGCAGACACGGCCCGAGCTGCATCCATGCGGCGTCTGGAGCAAAGTGGCATTCCGGCGCTGAAACTTGCGCAGCTGCGCAAGTTGCTGGGCATGGTGTATGAGAACGGCATAATGAGCCCTCAGTTGAAAAAGCGCGTCAAAGCTACCAATGACAGGCAGATAAGACTGATGGGAGAAGATGCGTCGGTGACAGCTGTAGATGCCTCGCGGGCACTCTCTACTGAAGAGGCCTGCAAGTGGATATGCGATCATTATCAGGAGGGATGGGCCGGCACACTCTCTCTGACTCCCGAGGATGTGGAAAGGCTTCGTTCGGCCGTAAGACCAAATATAACGCCGGATAAGACTACCGACAGTATATATCTTAGCCAGGCATTGCTGAGTATTTCATCCGGTCAGGGCAAGATAGCCCAGGGCCAGCGCATTGTTGACCGGGGCGAGATTGTGACTCCGCAGATCTATACCAATCTGCGCACTTACGAGGAGATGCTTGCCAAGACGGAGGCTGATTCATCGCAGTCTCTGTTTGTGATACTCGGCCAGCTTGCCTACGTGATAGTGATCTTTACCACCCTATATATATATCTTGCCATATATCGCCCGAGAGTCTATGCCAATACCCGCATGATGGTGTTCCTGGTGAGTCTCATCACCTTAATTGTGTTGTTTACGGTGTTGATGTTTGAGACATTCACTCTCGGCATATACCTGGTGCCCTTTGCCACGGTGCCCGTTATGGTGCTGATATTCATAGACTCCCGCACAGCGGTATTCTCTTTGATAGCGGCTGTGCTCATCTCGGCTCTGGTGGCCATATATCAGTTCCAGTTTATATTCCTTGAGTTTGTGGCCGGTGTTCTTGCCACATTCAGCCTGAGGCAGCTTTCAAGCCGCTCTCAATTGTTGCGCACATCTGTACTTACATTTGTGGCCTATTGCGTGTCGTTTACCATAGTGACTGTAGTGTCGCAGGGGTCGCTCGACGGAATTGATCCGAAGTTATACCTTTCGTTTGCCATCAACGCTGTGTTACTCTCACTTACCTACGTGCTTATTTTCGTGATAGAAAAAATATTTGGCTTCACTTCACTTGTGACGCTGGTGGAGATAAGCGACATCAATAATCCGCTGCTGCGTCGGCTCGCCGAAGAGGCTCCGGGCACATTCCAGCACTCCATGCAGGTAAGCACACTCGCCACAGAGGCCGCCCGCACCATAGGAGCCAATACCACGCTTGTGCGCACAGGAGCATTGTATCATGATATAGGCAAACTCAAGAGTCCGGTTTTCTTTACAGAAAATCAGCACGGGGTGAATCCTCATGACGGTCTTGACCCTGCCGTGTCCGCACGTAAAATAATAAGCCATGTGCATGACGGGGAGGAGATGGCGATACAGGCCAAGTTGCCGGCCGTGATACGTAATTTTATTCTTGAGCACCATGGCAGAGGCATAACACGCTACTTTTATAATATGGCGTTTAATGCTGCCGGGGGCAGTCCTGTGGATCCTGCACCATATACCTACCCCGGGCCGAATCCTCAGAGCAAGGAGACAGCGATATTGATGATGGCCGATGCGGTCGAGGCCGCATCCAGGAGCCTTAAGGAATATAGCCAGGAGGCAATAGACAAGCTTGTAAATAAGATTATCGACAATCAAGTGGCCGATGGAATGTTCAGCGAAAGTCCGATAAGTTTCTCGGACGTGGAGAAGGTGAAAGATACGTTTAAAAAACGTCTTGCTACGATTTATCATACACGTGTGAGCTATCCCGAGCGCAAGACATCTGTGGCATCTGCCGGCCCTGCGGCCGAAGCCAGAGAAGAGCCGGGCCGTCAATGAATAAGAAACATGTCTTTATGCAGGGGTGTAAATGGCTGAAAAGCAGTTGCTACATCCGTATGAAAGAGAAAAAGATAAAATTTCATGAACTTTTTTGAGGGAAAATTTTGCTGTTATGAAAATAATCCCTAACTTTGCACCCGAATTCGGATAACAACTGCATAAGTCAATGTGATGCCGGGTTTGTATTTTCTTGGGCGAATACCAGAGTGGCCAAATGGGGCAGACTGTAAATCTGCTGGCGTATGCC
>CAJTTA010000001.1 GCA_910579305.1 uncultured Muribaculaceae bacterium | reverse complement strand
AAACTGCTGAGGGGGCTTGTCAAATACAAAAAGTAAGCCCAACTTCTGCCGTTCAAGAAGTTGGACTCGCCTTTTTATGGTTTAGCGGACAGTAATAATATTATATAGGGCAAGACCTCAGAATGAAAACTGAGCAAGCACACCCACACGCTGCGCATGCCTGTGGCGTCCATCCATATTGCGGCGCTGCCCCCAGTCATACTCCACCCCGGTCTGAATCCTCGGAGTGATATTCCAGAAAATATTGGCAGCCATATAGCGGCCCAGCTTATACTCATCTGCCGCTGCCCCCCTGCGAGGCATATACCGGCTCTCGGAATAAGTGGCCGAGGCAAAGAGATTAGGAAGAAAATTATACTGCAAGCCCACACTCCAGCCCAAAGCATAAGGAGCATACAGCTCACTATCCCGGCCAGGCACCGGCACAAGATCATAATTGCCCATCTGCAAGTCGCCGCACATACTCTCAAAACCCTTGCCACCACACACTGTGCCATAAAGCGTGACCTGAGGCAGAGGATGAGACACCGTGGAGAGCTGAGCCCCCCAGCCTATGACATTGTGATTCCTCCCCTCACGGAGATCCCTGTAACCGAGCGTGCGCATGATGCCCGACAGCCTCACATGCTCGCTCCGCCCCCAGGCATACTGCACGAAAGCAGCCACATCAGGCAGCCAGTCACTCACCTTCTCTGTAAGCCCGTCCTGCACACTCGGCTGCGATGAAGGCGTCTCCAGCGAAGCCGCCACAGTCCAGCGCGACCTCATGGTATGCATCCATCTCACGAGCACCGAAGTGCCGGAAAGCTTATTATTGGCACCCTGCGCGTCCACCGTAGGCGACTCAGCCGCAGGATCCGAGAACGTAGTCTGCGCATAGCCTATAGTCCAGTCATTCACAGTAGCATAAGCCTTCTTGAGATGAAATCCACGCCCCACATAGCCATTGAAATTAGCCTCTATGTACAGCTGATAGTTGCCCAAAGCCTTGTTGCGGCCTATTACCCTGAAGAACAAAGCCGTGCCCGACGGCGACGTGCCGAACTTGCGCATATTCGCCGGATCAGAATCCATCGGTATGAGATACGGAGCAAAACCATTGGCAGGCACAGCCCCGCCCCAGTCATACCATCCCCTCGCCCTCACACATCCACCTATGCCCATGGCAAGCTGCGCATCCTTGCTCATAAACAGAAAATACGGAGCATCCGGATCGGAAAAATGACGGAACTGATCATAATAGAACTCATTTATAAGATGCTGCACAGAATCAAGATGCGCCTGCCCAATAGAGGACGGACGCCCGTCGATATAGATAATCCTGTGAGAAGCCGACAGAGAATCCTGCTGGACATCAGCCAGAGAACTGCTCCGCAACCCCGCCGTAGCCTGCGCCGTAGTCTCGGCAGCGGCCCATGAAGGAGCAAGAAAAGCCAAGGCGATGAGAGATATCGCCGAAAAACGTGTGAGATTCATAGACTATTTACAGTAGAGATAAGAATTCAGAGAATATGCCTGAGAGAGAAAAGGGAATACAGCGGATCAGCCGAAAAATCACCACCAGGGCAACGGAGCGTCCGCCAGGTCACGCCCGCGGAGAGCATGCATGGCATTGTCATAACAATCGCACAGTACAGCCCACTGCGCGTCAGAGCCATCGGCACTCATGCTGTCAGGAGGAGGCAGACGCTGACCCTCCCTGAGCACAAGCACGCCACTGAGATCGATATTATGCGGAAGACTTATGATGGCTTCGAGATGCCCGCCGGGAGTGAGAGCCAGTCCATACACGATATGCGTGCGGCCGCTCACATCATCTATCAGCGGATAACCCGCTACGGTTATAGCCCCTTTACTCCAGAAAATTGCCGCCTGTCCGGCCTCCTTCATGCGGGAAGCCACCTGCGATTTAAGCTGAGATATTGCCGTGTCAGTCATAGTAGTGAAATGTTAATTTCAATTTTAACACTTCAGGAGATTCAAAAGTTCAGAGCTCGCGCCCATTTCACAAGCGCATCACCATCGGAAGCGTCATCATACGGCAATATGATGAATCCAAACGGAGCACGCATCGTCACAAGCACATCGGCCGGACGCACCCTCACCGATGCCAGCTCCTCCTTCCCCACCTCAAACCTCACAAGACGCGGCTCCGGCTCATCATCGCCATCAGCCGGAATCCCCGGCACCTCATAAGTCACCGCCATATACCCCGGAAAAATCTCCACCCTGCGCGCATGCACATTCTGCAGGCATCGAGGCGAAATAGCATGCACAATATACAGGAAAGCCATGACCATAGGCGCAACAACAGTCACAAGCATCAGGGCGATTATGACCCACCTCACATCTGTCAACCCCCCTGCAGCCACAGCCACACCCACAGCCAGCCCGAGACCGGCCAAAGGCTTGCGGGCCTTAAGCGCAGCCAGAGTCCGCAGGAAACGACTTCGCGACATAGGAGCCGACACCACCCTGCACAAAGGCTCAATGTCGTCGTAGCTTGGCATAAGTCTCATAGTTAAGACGCCGAAAGCGGGAAAGATAACCCTTATCCCCGCACAGAGCAGGGACATATATGTATCGGGAAGCATTGCCGTCAGGGGCGCAGAACACCTCAGCCTTACGCGCCTTCGCCCTGTTGCACATAGCCGAAGTGCCATCCTCCTCAAGCCCCCGCAACTCAGGATCCACCCCCTGCGGATCACACCACACGGGCACCACCTCGGCACAGGGAGGATATCCCAGAGCCGTCCACATCACATAATCCCGGCCCGAATCCTCCATGATCCTTTCCGCAGGCACCACCCCCTCTATCACCACACTGGCCGTAGTCGTGAAGCGGGGAATGAAATCCTGATCCACAATCCACTCCGCATCCGAAGCAAGCATATCTCTCCCATGCAGCGAGTGATAGAACGAACATGACAGCTCCTCCGTGAAAACAGACGGAGAGAGAGACGCATGGCCCATATAAGGCCTGAGCAACTCAAGCGCATTGCGCTCACGTATCTGCCCGAAACCCTCGCCCGGCCTCCCGGAATGAGAGTAATTCGTGCGAACAAGCACACCATCAGCAGCATCCGCAAGATCATAGCGCGTAAAGAAATCATTGCCCGTCTCAAAAAACGCCCCGGCTCCCGAAGCATCCATCACACCGAAATTAGCCTCCACCCCCATAGGACGCGGCAGCGAAGAGAGCAGAGACTCAAAATCATCCACAGAGCGGCAATGCTTCAGAGCGAGAGTCATCACATATCCCTCCCTATCCATATCCTTCTGCGGCACCTTGCCGTCATTGAGATTATAGGAAGCCGTGTTCATCACCGCAAAGCCTGCGGAATTCATCCCCGCCCATGCCTCAAGGCAATCTCTATCCGAGGCATTGAAGAGCGCCACAAAAGCGAGTTCACCCGGATGTGCCGCAGCTATATACTCCACCTTATTGTCGATGGCAGATGTATCCCGGTTTTTCCACAACAATGGCCTGCCCGACGCCGAGGCACGCGCAGACACAATAGCGGCAGTGCACCCCGAAACCTCCTGCACACAAGCCGGAAGAGAAACAGCAATACCGGCCGCCAATACATGCAGAGCCTTTCGCACAAAAAATTTCATTTGGCAAAGTTATAAAAAAAGAGTGAAATATAAACAATCAGGTTTCCAAAAACAAGAGAAGTCTTAGAGTTTTGTAAAGCAATCTACAAGCATACCGGCCACAGTCCCATGAAATATTGCCCAATAATATGACGTTTTCTCTTTTTAAGATATGTTAACTAAAATAACTTTGCCATATTTCGATATTTTGGTAACTTTGCAATCGAGAATCATAGTTCCATTGATCGTATTTGGCTATGAACCTAGCATGTAAGAATTTATTTAGTTAAGCTAAGAGATGCCTCGGTAATTGTGAAATTGCCGAGGTGTTTTCTTTTATACAATCTCTTGCTACTCTTACGAAAGTAACACGCCGAAATCCCTGACAGATTTGGTCGATGGCTACAGTCCCTCTAACCCAATCAGCAGGCGCCGCCATGACTGACAGCGGCCATGACGTGGGCATCATAAGCCCGACAATGATACCCTGCCACATAACAAAGACAGCCCCGGATAAATACTCCGAAGCTGCCTTTTCTTTAAAAGGATTTATGCTTATGCGCGGCAATAGCGGTTACTTTATAACCATCTTCTTGCCATTTACAATATATATTCCGGCAGGAAGAGCCTTCACCGCAGTTGCATCGGCACCTGAAAGGATGCGGATGCCCTGCATATTGACCACATCATAGCTTCCTTCCTGAAGCACTGTGTCGACAGAAGTAGTGCCGGCACGGTTCCATGCGAAGTCATCTATGTAGTAAGTGGCAGGTTCAGCCTGGCTGCGGGTAGACTTCAGGCGGAACGCGATGAAGAATGTGTCGGGCATATCGGGCACAACCGACATATCCACCTGATAAGGTATCCATTCACCGGCCAGATCGGCCTCTACGGGGATCTCGAATCCATCCATAGCATAGAAATCCGGCTGCGGAGTACCGTTAGGCTCACCGAAGAGAATCTCAAGAACAGTCTCCTGATTCTTGTCGAGATACATGCCCATGAGGCGGAACTCAAGCAGCTTGGTGCCGGCCTTGGCATAGTCGAGAGCGGGAGAGATGAGCATCATCTCGGCAGGCTCCCCTTCTCCCGGACGTATCTCAGAGTCATACGCCGTAGCCTTGGCGGCCTTGAAGGGCTCATCGCCGGAATCATTGAAGCCCCACCATGCGCGGGTGCCCGTAGCAGCCACATTTGTCCAGCCCTCAAGCTTGAGCGGTGTGTTATGCTCCACGCTCTCAAAGTCCTGAACATAGGTATAGAGAGGATTCTCGGCCGACACATTAAACTCATCACCCTGCACAGGCTCCGGCTCGCGCTCACCCTTGCAGACAGCCTTCACTGTGAGTGTCACGGGTGAAGCCATCGTAGAGGCTAGAGTAAACGTCTCGGTATACTCGCCTTCAGCCACAGGATTGAACGTAATCACAAACTCCTGCTGCGAAGGAAGAAGCAGTGTAGAATTGATCGTAATGCCATTGCCGGCCTGAGAACTGCGGGACACATTGATGTAATCGAAGCAGCTTGCAGCATCCATCTTCACGGTGGCAGTGACAGGCTTGCCGGGATTTGTCTCCATTTCCACCACAGCCGGATCAAGATTGATGGCAGGCAGATTATCGGGATCATAAGCCTTGCCGTCGAGCTGGCGGGTATAGTTGAGAGTCGGATCGAAAGCATCAGTATTGAGGAAGAACATGGTCTTGTGGCGACCCACCTGTTCAGGCTTATAGAACACTGTCACCTCATGAGTGCCGGAACCGGCCGGGATTGCATCGATGTCTGTATAGAAATACTGAGAGTCATTGCCATACAACTCTATGGCAGCGCTCTGTGGAAGATTCTCAGCCACGATGGTGAACTTCACGATCTCTGTGGCCTCACCAATAGGAGCCGCAGTAGCATTGAAATCCACAAGCTTCTCCACATTATTCACCGCAAGCGAAACAGCTCCCGAAGCCACATCACGGCTGTCACGCATGAGCAGAGTGAGCTGTGCGGCAGAGTAGCTGATACCGGTAAGAGTCACAGGACCGGTGGGAAGGTCTGAGCCTATGAGATCGCTGCCACGGAAGGCACGGGCCACCGCAGAATTCGACCCATCGGAGATAGGCATATTAGTTTCCGTATACTGCTTGCCGGCTGCATCAGTGAAGGTCACATCCTTAAGCGTCACAAGACGGTAAAGATACTCAGGAGCCGTGACCTTGGTGATCTCATCAATCGTGATCTCCACCGGAGTCTTGGTTTTTCCTTCGGCCGTCTTCTCAAAGAGAGGATACACCTCGCTCACCTGAGCTATGTAGATCGTGGGAGTGTTCACCTCCTCACTTGAAAGCAAGAAAGCAAAGTTAGAGATCTCATCACCCACTTGGAAGGGAGATACAGACGGATCGGCAGTATAAGCGGTAGAGATTCTTATGCCGCCCACCATATCCTGAGCAAATATCTCACACTCTCCATCGGCCGTCATGTTGATGCCGGTCACCACAAGTTTGCCGGTGAAAGTATAGAAACTCTCATCAATATTGGGATCATCATACTGGGCCTTGAGCTGAGTGGTGTTTCTTATATCGGTAAAGGCCACAGTGTATCCGTTCACATGAAATGCAAGATCATCGGCTCCGGGAGAAGAGAACGTTATCACCTTGTCATAAGCGTCATCAGCCTTCGAAGGAGTCACCGTGAAGGTAAGTGTCGCTCCGGCTTCGGCCTCTTCCACCGACACTGAAGCCTTGTCGCAGGTTATGTCGGCAGGACAGGTCACAGTGATGGCGTCGGTAAGATTCTCTCCTTTCACAGTAGTAGTGAATGTAAAGGAACGGCCCACCACACCGGTGCCGAAATCATACGAAGACTCAGTGGTGCTTATTACACCGGTATTTCCCACTACCTCCTCTATATCCGAGGCATCGCGCATCGAGAGTACGAACGCAGCAGTGGAACGGCTCACACCTGTGATGGAGACGGTGCCCTCAGGCAGAGCGGCGCCCACGAGCGGAGAGCCGGGGAAAGGACGTGCGGCAGCGCGCATGCCATCTTTGGTGAAATACGAATTGTTAGTAGTAAACGTCTTCCCTGCGGGTTCCTCAAAATTTACACCCTCCACCTTGAGCAGGCGATATGCGTAATTCAAATAAGTAGAGGCATTGACATCTGCCATCTCCACTACTATAGGCTCCACAGCCACATTCTTGGCATTTACCGCAAACAATGGCATCGATCCA
Source organism: uncultured Muribaculaceae bacterium (assembly GCA_910579305.1). Taxonomy (GTDB): domain Bacteria; phylum Bacteroidota; class Bacteroidia; order Bacteroidales; family Muribaculaceae; genus Lepagella. Next base: position 87,451 of record CAJTTA010000001.1, on the reverse strand, counting down.
GAGAACTGAGTGGGTATCATCTCCGCAATCTTGTCATTCTTCTCCATGAACATGAACTGAATGTTGGTCAGCTCATCACCCACGGCTGGAAGCTGATCTTTCAGCGCGTTCCAAGAGTCTACCACGATCATTCCGCCGGTGGCATCCTGCAGGAAGATATTATAAGTAGAAGAGCCCCATAGAGTCGTGGCTTTCTCCACTCCAGTCACCACCGCCTTGCCCGTATAAAGCATAGGCTCGGCCTCGTTGGCGGAAAGACGGCCTGCCTCGGTCACTTCAAGAGCCGTGGCGAGTCGAGTGACACGGGTTGCCGTTCCGCTTATCTTTATCTCGAAATCATCGGCTCCATCTGAGTAAAGAGTGATTGTGCGCTGATATGACTCTGCCTCTGAGGAGGGAATAACCGTAAACGTAAGCTCCGCACCTGCCTCGGCCTCGGCCTTGGTGATGGAATGGCGGTCGCAGGTCACATCCGAGGGAAGAGTTATACTGATGTCACCTCTGAGATTCTCGCCCTGCACGGTGGTAGTGAATGTCAGCTCATCACCGACAAACACATTGCCCATCGAGAAGGTGGAACTGGATGATATGATCTGAGGCTTCTCTACCACCGGGGGATCCGTATCATCAAACAGCTCTGCCCAAGAGGTAGCCATATGCAGACCGTCCACAGTCATTTTCGGGAAATCATTAGTGGGTGTCTTTGCCTGACGCAGCACCACATATTTCAATCCGCCTGAGGTGATCGTCATATCGGTCCCATCGTCACTGGTCTTGTCGCGGGTCACGTCAGGAGCAGGTTCGGAAGCAGAAGGAGCGGGATTCACCCACATCTTTATCTCATCGTTATTGTTTCCGTCCACAAAGGTATAGGACATCACCACGAGATAAGTCTCATTCAGGTCAAGAGCCTTCGCACTGCGGTTGAATTTAGCTTTTGCTGAATCACCGTTAACCGAAAAAGCGAGATTGTACTGAGTTCCGTCTTCGGTAGCGAGCACATATAGCTTGGCAAAGTCAGAGCCGGTTTTTCCATCACTCAGACCTGCCTTGGTCTCAGGTGTGAGACACAAAAAATAACCCTGTTTGGCTTTCGTTGTGATCTCGCTTACATTGATCAGCATGGAGACATATACAGTACCATCCTTCACCAAAACACCGCCATTGAGCGGATGCATGAGATATTCGGAGTTGGTATTGTTATTCAGCTCTACCTTAGCCCCTACAGGAGATGAGAGATACCCTGCATAGGTGAGGCCACCTTCCACCACATTGAGCTTGTTGGCCTTAGCTCCGCCATAACGCATCCAGTCTCCCTGGCCGTATAGGTCACCGACAGAGTACTCAAAGTTCTCGGAAAGCAAGACATCGGCAGAAGCGGATTGCCAGGGAACTGCCCCCCCTGCTGCAATCAACAACGCTAAAAGCGAGTGTTGCCACTTTTTGAAATGAGATTTGTTCATATTAGTTAATTTTGTTAATAAATAAAGATATTCTACAGAAATTTCCTCGGCATTAAACTAAGGCAAACAGATACCATGCAGCAAAGTTAGCACTTTTTTTCATGCCTGCAAGTTTTTATGAAAGATTTTTTGAGTAAAAAGCTTAAAGATACTACTAAAGGAGAAGTAAACCCGTCTTAACGAGAACAGGATAACCCTCTTCCGCCCGCCGCCGGATATGGCAGAAGCGGAGAAGATTATCCTGGCCGGATATGTGACAATAAAGATCAGCGACGCTCCCTCATGTCAGCGAGCGATAGCGCTGTCTGCGCGGAGCCGGATTTGGATCATGAGCCTTCTTATAAGCTTCATAGTCGGAGTAGCTGCCCTGATAGAACACCACCTTGCCATCACCCTCAAAGGAGAGTATATGCGTAGCTATGCGGTCGAGAAACCAGCGGTCGTGGCTCACCACCACAGCGCAGCCGGCAAAATTCTCCAGGCCCTCCTCAAGCGCACGCAGCGTGTTGACATCGATATCATTGGTAGGCTCATCGAGAAGAAGCACATTGCCCTCTTCCTTGAGTGCGAGCGCAAGATGAAGCCTGTTGCGCTCTCCGCCCGAGAGCACGCCTATTTTCTTCTCCTGATCGGCGCCCGTGAAGTTAAACTTCGACAGATAGGCACGAGCATTCATGTCGCGGCCACCCATGCGGAAGCTTTCCACTCCGCGCGACACCACATCATACACGCTCTTCTCCGGCAGAAGATCCTTGTGAGTCTGATCCACATAGGCTATCTTCACAGTCTCGCCCACGGAAAACGAACCTGCATCCGGATTCTCCTGACCCATTATAAGGCGGAAAAGTGTGGTCTTGCCCGCTCCATTGGGGCCTATCACGCCCACTATGCCATTGGGAGGCAGCATGAAGTCAAGATTCTCAAAGAGCACCTTCTTGCCATAAGCCTTGCTAAGGCCCTGAGCCTCGATCACCTTGTTGCCCAGGCGCGGCCCGTTGGGGATGAATATCTCCAGCTTCTCCTCACGCTCCTTCTGATCCTGATTGAGCAGCGAGTCATAATTATTGAGACGGGCCTTGCCCTTGGCCTGACGCGCCTTGGGAGCCATGCGCACCCACTCAAGCTCACGCTCAAGCGTCTTCCGGCGCTTGGAAGCAGTTTTCTCCTCCTGCGCCATGCGTTTGGTCTTCTGGTCGAGCCATGATGTGTAATTGCCCTTCCAGGGTATTCCCTCGCCACGGTCGAGCTCAAGAATCCAGCCGGCCACATGGTCAAGGAAATAACGGTCGTGAGTCACGGCTATAACCGTGCCCTTATACTGCTGGAGATGCTGCTCAAGCCAGTCTATGCTCTCAGCGTCAAGATGGTTGGTGGGCTCATCGAGAAGAAGCACGTCAGGCTCCTGAAGCAAGAGGCGGCACAGAGCCACACGGCGGCGCTCACCTCCCGACAGCTCGCGGATAGGCTGGTCGTCAGGCGGACAGCGCAGGGCATCCATGGCGCGCTCCAGGCGGTTGTCTATATTCCAGGCGTCGCAGGCGTCAAGCTTATCCTGCAACTCTGCCTGACGCTCTATGAGCTTATCCATCTTGTCGGGATCCTCAAGCACATCCGGATCGGCAAACGCCTCATTGACACGCTCAAATTCAGCAAGGAGATCAAGAGTGGACTGCATGCCCTCCTGCACCACCTCGCGCACAGTCTTGTCGGGATCAAGCTTCGGATCCTGCTCCAGATACCCCACTGAGTAACCCGGTGAGAACACCACTTCGCCCTGATAGCTCTTGTCAAGCCCGGCTATTATCTTCATCAGCGTGCTCTTTCCTGAACCGTTAAGGCCTATTATGCCTATCTTGGCGCCATAGAAGAACGAGAGATAGATATTCTTAAGAATCTGTCTTTGAGGGGGTATGACCTTGCTCACACCCACCATGGAGAATATTATTTTCTTGTCGTCGGCCATAATTATTTCTTGGGAGCTGATTTGGTGCGGTAGCCACAAGAGATGCGCCCGCGCACTATGTTATTGAGTTTGCTTTTTATGAGCTGCTTGCGTATCGGGGAAATATGGTCGATATAGACCTTGCCTATGAGATGATCGCACTCATGCTGGATGATGCGGGCGAGAAAACCGGAGAAATCACCTTCCTTAGGCTGAAAATTCTCATCGAGCCAGGACATATGTATCTTGTCGGGACGCTTCACCGTCTCCGAGAGCCCGGGAAGAGAGAGACATCCCTCCTCGTAGCTCACAGGCTGCGCATCTTCGGCAGGGGTGATCTCGGGATTGATCAGACACATACGGGAGTCGGCACACTCCGGATAATGCTCGGCAAGAGCAGAGCCGTCGAGCACTACGAGCCGGATGGACTCACCCACCTGAGGAGCGGCCAGGCCCACACCCTCAGAATGCTCCATGGTCTCCCACATGTCGGCTATGAGAGAGCGGAGCTCATCATTATTGTCTTCGGCCGTAAGCGGCTCGGCTGTCGCGCGGAGCACCGGATGGCCGTAAAGATAGATTGGAAGTAACATATCGTGTCAAAGAGCTGTTTTAAAGCTATTTAAGAAAAAATATACTATATGGATTGTTTCACACTATTGTCGGGAGGAAAGATAGGCCCGCGACTCCAGATAACCTGTGAGAATAAGCACTGCCGCCGTCTTGTCGGCAAGAGTCTTCTCCTGCCTGCGGCTCCGGCTGAGTCCCGCTGCAATCATCTCGCGGTGCGCTATTGTGGAGGTGAACCTCTCATCATGCATCACCACCGGCATTTCGGGCATTTCCCTCGCGAGGCGCTTCATAAAAGGAGCTATATAGCGCATCGACTCGCTCGGCTCCCCGTTGAGCTGCACAGGCTTGCCTATCACTATAAGCTCCACGACCTCCCTGCGGCAATAATCCTTGATAAAATCCATGAGCTTATGGGCTGGCTGAGTCTCAAGCCCGTTGGCGGATATCTGCAGGGAATCGGTCACCGCGACGCCACACCGCTTTCGCCCGTAGTCTATACAGAGAATACGCCCCATCAACGCAGATAAACGAGTTTGACCGGCTCTGCCCCGGGAGCGGCGAGAACATACACTCCGGCCGACATGGGAGGCAACACATGCGCCGAAGCGCCACACGGCAGGTGGAGATCGGCCACCACAGTACCGCCAAGACTTATCACTACTGCCTCCACTGCTTCAGCCCGGCCATTGAATACATTCAGTGTATTGCCGTCGATACGGGCGCTCAGGGAAGCCATGGCGGAAACACTCCTCACTGAAGCCGCATCGGGATGCAGATCTTCAGCACCACACACTTCGGTGCTGCTCTCACCAAGCGACAGACACTGCTGGTGAAGCCCTGTAGCAACCTTCACAAAATCAATCGCAGGCAAAAACACCGCATTGCCTCCGGCATCTATCGCATTCCCTATGTCAAAACCGGTCTCCTCGCGATTGGGCAGATTGTCGGCATACCCCCAGGGATATGAAAACATAAGGAAGTAAGTGCCGTCGCCATTGAGATCCATGGCATTATCCGGCACACGTGTGCCTGTAAATGTAATCTCCGAAGCCGTCTCCCACTCAGGCCAATATGACTGCTGATGATAGTCATTGGCCGAGAGGAAGCCCGTTGTGCCGTCGGAAGCCTCCCATGGCAGATAAGATGTATCCGTCACATGACGGTCGCCGGGGTGTGGCGTGGGTGTATGCGACGGATCGGGTCGGCGATAAGTCACAGAAAAATCCCTTGTGGAGCGTGAGGATTCTGAGCCTGCCAGCTCATACCAGGGATCATCAGGCAATCCATTGCCATTCACATCTGCCGAGACCCATATCACCCCCGGCTCCGAAGAGCCCCCTCTGCTGTCGCGATCCGAAATTATAGCATTGCCATATATCTTGAAGTCAGGACTCCCCGGCTCATTGACCACTGGATGATCAAAACCAAACACCACATAGCCGCCAAAAGCACCGAGAGACACAGCTCCGGGTGTGCGATCCCCCGCCAGGGCTTCCTGAGCCTTGGCAAGCATTGAAGAATAGGTGTCACCCGGCTCATACTCAGGCAGCTCATTCACAAACTGACCCGGGGCCGGAACGAATTCATACACCTTGTGTATGTATGGCGAATTGGCTGCCGCAGATGTCAAGGCGAGCAATGCAGGCAAAGCCAAAAGTCTGTAATTCATAATCAAAGCACGTTTTAGGGAGACAAAGGTAATAATTTTTTATTGCGGGCACAACAATTACCGACCTTATTTTGTTATATAGATGATTGCACGGGCATCCGGCCCTGCGTCACATATATTATTAAAGTTTAAATCATTCCAATATTATGGCAAAAGAATGGATTTGCACCGTATGCGGCTATGTCGCCACAGGCGATGAAGCCCCTGAAAAGTGTCCTCAGTGCGGCGCACCACGCTCAAAATTCAAAGAACTTGATCAGAAAGCTCTTCTCTCGTTCGTAACCGAACACCAGATCGGCATCGCCAAAGAAGGCGCTGACGAAGAGATGATAAAGGATCTCAACAACCACTTCATGGGCGAATGCACCGAAGTGGGCATGTACCTTGCCATGAGCCGTCAGGCCGACCGCGAGGGATATCCCGAAGTAGCAGACGCTTTCAAGCGCTATGCATGGGAAGAGGCCGAGCACGCAGCAAAATTCGCAGAACTGCTCGGCGACATGGTGTGGGATACCCGCACCAACCTCGAAAAGCGCATGCAGGCTGAAGCCGGCGCCAATGCCGACAAGATGCGCATCGCAGCCAATGCCAAGAAAGCCAATCTCGACGCCATTCATGACACCGTGCATGAGATGGCTAAGGATGAGGCCCGTCATGGTCAGGGCTTCTACGGCCTCTGGAAGCGCTTCTTCGAGGGCAAATAAGCATCAGATGATGAAATTCATATATTACTGGATTTAGTGGTAAGGGCCGCTGCATCGCGAGGATGCGGCGGTTCTTTGTTTCACACGCGGCTAATTGTCGAGATTATACCGGCTCCGCAACTCCGTCACCCCGGGAGACGCGAGATGCCTGCCCAGCCACCCGTTGAGCCTGTGCAGAAGTACAGAATCGCCCGGAGCTACAACTATGCTCTGAAACTGGGTGAAACTTATAGGACTTGAAATGTCAAGCTCTGGAAATTTCGCCACAAGCGGCGCGGCTATCTGCTCATTCACCACTGCATATCTCAATCCTCCGCTCTGCACCTTGAGCACCAGCAGCTCTGCCGAGAGATCAGGATGCTCCACCACATATATGGTGTCGCCTATCTCATGCGAAAGATTGGCCAGGCGCGCAGCTATCGGACTATCCTGCTCTATATGCACTGTGTCGCCGGCAAGATCAAGCGCCGAAGTAGCCCGCACTCCACCATGCTCATCGCGCAACTGCACGAGCACCTGACGGTCGAGATATATAGGCTCTGAATACATGAATTTATCCTTATAGCCGGCATCGACCGGCAAAGCGGCCAACATGTCATAACGGCCCGAACGAAGCTGCCGCAGTGCCTCCCTGAGACTGCCCACCGGCCAAAACTTCATGGGCACACCCTCACTCACCGATATGAGCCGCAATAGATCGTAATTGTAACCTCCGAGCGTGTCGGCATACATAAAATAGGATGCCGGGCCATACACCAATGCCACATCAAGCGTGTCACCTTGCGAAGCCTCCCCGCCGGCCCTCACGTCAGGTTGTCCGGATTCAAGAGAGCATATATGCAACGCACACATAGCACCCGCCACAGCCGCAAGCAGCAGCAGATAAAGAAGCATCAGGCGGTGACGCGGACGAGGATAACGGTCGGACATAGGCAATGTTTTTTAATTAGCGAAATCTATCGACAGTCCCAGTTGCAGACGCCTCGGGTTGAGCGGATACAATGGCATTGAAAATGCATCGCGACTGAACAGATTCTGATTGACATGGCTCCACATTACAAAGAAGCGCACTTTATACAGCCGGCATGTGACATAGGCATTCACCAAAGGATAGTTACCTATCTTCACTTCCCTCTGATTGCAGAAGGCCATCGTGGCAGGCTGATACGAAGGTGCATAATATCGGGTGTACCAGTCGCAGTCAAGCCCTATCTGCGCGTGCAGCACCCGGAAAGCAGTAAACTTAAGATAAAGATTGGAATATATCGCAAGCTCGGGCAATGGCAACACATCGGAGCGGGATGACTTCTGATACGTCACGGTATTATCCCAATGCAGAATCCCCAGAGACAGCTTCTGCATGAGACGTGCGGAAAACACCTGTGTGCTTCCTCCCTCCTGCACAGGAAGTCCGGCGGAATTGAAATACACATAATTCTGAATATTCTCAAAGTCAGCCGAAAGAGTGGTGCGGGTCCACGGTATCAGCAAAGAGCCTCCCGCACGCAGCGAGCGGGTCTTGCCGAAATCATTATGCCACACGAAGTGATTGCTGAAGTAATTCTGCAAGAGCCAGGGCTGCGCTCTGTTGTAGAAATGGGCACGGGCATCTATCCGCACAGTGTCACCCAGCAGACGGAAACGAGACTGCATATGCCCCGACAGATCAATGTCGGCAGCCACATCGCCTATCATACCCATCTTGAAGTCAGCCTCATACGTAATCAGCGAGCCCTGCTGCTTAGTGAGCTGCGCCCCCACCCAAAGCAGGCTCTGATTCTTGCGGGACGCGGGCACAAAGCCATCCGGCAAGGGAGTGAGCGACTCATCCCCGGAAGGGGGAATATCGCCCTGATCTCCGTCAGGCAGAAGAGTATTCACCGCATAATGGCGAAGCGAGTAAGTGGCATAGGCCGAAAGGCCGAATTTGGCCCAGCTGCGAAACCCCTCCACCATGCTGACCCCGAGCGTGTTGGAAAAATCAGAATAATACGCCACATCGCGTGTGGCATCTGAATTAAAATATGTGTCACGCCAGAATTCATCAGCTTCCCGGCGATTGCCGTTGATAAACTTATGCTTGGAAGAGGCAAAGTCGAGAGTCCATATAAAACGGGTGACCGGCACATATACCTCGCGTGAGAGCGTGTCATTCACCACCTGCGTGCGCCAGTATCCCACACTATACGCCTGATTGACCATCAGATGCTGACCCGACAGGCGGGAGTGCGCGTCAGTGAGATTCACAGGTATGCTCAGAGCCTCGATCTTGCTCACACCTCCCTGAAGCTGCGCCGGGTCAGTGATATAGCGCGCATCGGTGATTCCACCGTTTTCCTTATTCAGCAGGTTATAATGGTCATAGAATGCCTGCAAGGAATAGCGGTCGCCACGGTAATAGCCCGATAACCCGAAAGTAAAATCCTTGGATGACTGGCACTGATACATCCCCTTGGAATAAAGATAATCGAGCATGGCGCCTATGCCCACGCGCCTGTTGGCATTGCCGGCAAAATTTATTCGCAACCTGTCCTGCGTATTCTGCTTGTTGCCACCTGTGTTATAAGAAACCTGAGTGAACGGAATGTACACATTATAGAACTTCTGCGCCGGGGGCAGCCACGCCCTGAGCGCATCAGCAAAAAAGAATGTAGACCGCGGCTCTCTCTCTACGAAAATCTCATTCATTCCCGCACATCCCAGATTGCCGGTCGTGGCATAAGCCTCACTCACCAGCGATGGCACGGCCTGACGCTGATAATTATAGGCAACTGTATCGAAATCGGCTTTGCGGTGCAGCCCCAGAGGCGATATAAGCGTCCAGGCCGACCCTTTGCGCTCCTGCTTCAGAGTGTCGGCTGGCAGCGGATTCACAGGCTCCTGAGCGGCCGCGACAGCGGCATAAGCCAGTAAGAGAAGATATAATAAACAATGTCGCATAACTTAGCAGATGCAAAATTAGTCATAATTTAGAAAACATTTGGCCAAATGAGCAAAAAGTTGTAATTTTGCACCGCCATTACGGAGGGTCGCTCCCTCCACAAGTAAAGCAATTTAACGTTAAATAGAATTACAACAATGAAGAAAGACCTCCATCCCTCCAACTACCGCGAAGTAGCCTTCAAGGATATGAGTAACGATGAAATCTTCATCACCCGCTCCACCGTGGCAGCCAAGGAGACAATCGAAATCGACGGCAAGGAGTATCCCCTGGTAAAGCTTGAAATCACCAGCAGCTCCCACCCCTTCTTCACCGGCAAGCAGAAACTCGTGGATACTGCCGGTCGCGTGGATAAGTTCCGCAACCGCTATGGCAACCGCATGAAGAAGTAAGCCTCTCGCTTATCGACATTACAAAAAGTTGGGACACACAAATGTCCCTGCTTTTTGTTTTTTTTAAACGGCCCCCAGGCAGACATCACTGCCGGCTCCTCCCTCAAAAAAGGAATGATGAATCACAAGAATAAAGAGTGTATGAAAAAGATTAGAGCAGCAGTAGTGGGCTACGGCAACATCGGCCGCTACACAGTGGAAGCCCTGCAGGCATCGGCTGACTTCGAGATAGCCGGAATTGTGCGCCGCAATGGTGCAGCCGACCTCCCCTCGGAACTGGCCGCTTATCCTGTAGTGAGCGATCTCTCGGAGCTTGAGAACGTAGATGTGGCAATACTGGCCACCCCCACACGCAAGGTGGAAGAGCATGCCCTGAAGGCTCTTGAAATGGGCATAAACACCGTAGACAGCTTCGACATCCACACCGAGATACCCGCTCTGCGCCACACCCTCTCCGATGCCGCGCGCAAAGCAGGCAAAGTAAGCGTGATAAGCGCCGGATGGGATCCCGGATCCGACTCCGTAGTGCGCACCCTCATGGAAGCAATCGCACCAGAGGGCATCACTTATACCAATTTCGGCCCCGGACGATCAATGGGCCACACCGTAGCTGTAAAGGCCATCGAGGGCGTAAAAGATGCCCTGAGCATGACAATACCTCTCGGCACCGGCATACACCGCCGCATGGTATACGTGGAACTTCTTCCCGGATATGAGCTCAAGAGCGTGGCCGCCGCCATAAAGGCCGACCCCTACTTCGCCTCCGATGAGACCCACGTGATAGAAGTCCCCTCGGTTGATGCGCTCAACGACGTAGGCCACGGAGTGAACATGACTCGCAAGGGAGTGAGCGGCAAGACTCACAATCAGCTCTTCGCCTTTGACATGAAAATCAACAACCCGGCCCTCACCGCACAAGTGCTCGTGGCATGCGCCCGCGCATCCATGCGCCAGCAACCCGGCTGCTACACCATGATAGAGATACCCGTAGTAGATCTCCTCGCATGCTCCCGCGATGAGGCTGTGGCTCACTTAGTATGACCTGAAATGGATTGGATTATTGACCTATTATCACCTGGCCGGGAATCGCTGGCCAGTACTATCCTGCTCTATTCTTTCGTAATCTTCGCCGGCATCTATCTTGGCAAGATACGCTTCTTCGGCATTTCCCTCGGCGTGACATTCGTGCTCTTTGTGGGCATTGTAATGGGACACCTCGGCTACACGGCCCAGACCGATACCCTGCACTTCCTGCGGGAATTCGGCCTGATACTCTTCATCTTCTCCATAGGCATGCAGGTAGGCCCGGGCTTCTTCTCCTCCTTCAAGGAGGGGGGCATGAAGATGAATGGCCTGGCCCTGCTGGGCATAGGCCTCAATGTAGCGATCATGCTCGGCATATACTTTATCCAGGGAGGCAGCGAGGGCTTCAGCTCTCTGCCCGAACTGGTGGGCGTAATGAGCGGCGCGGTGACCAATACCCCAGGCCTCGGCGCGGCCCAGCAGACACTGCTTCAGATAGCCGGCTCCGGAGACCAAAGCGCGGCCTACTCCATATCCCAGCAAATGTCAATGGGCTATGCCGCAGCCTATCCCCTCGGAGTGATAGGCATAATCGTGGTGATGCTCATTATCAAGAACGTATATAAAATCAACGTCGCCGAAGAAATTAAGCACATCGAGGATGACAATGCAAAGAGCCAGCTCGCCCCCCACGTGCTCACTTTCAAAGTGACAAATGAGCTCATCTCCGGCCTTTCCATAAAGAAGCTGCACCAGCTCATCTCCGTCAACTTCATCATCTCTCGCGTGATGAAGCCCGATGGCGAAGTGGTCATACCCACATCGGAGACCATACTCGGCCTTGAAGATGAAGTACTGCTCGTGTGTTCACAGCAAGATGAAGAAGTGTTCACACGATTCCTCGGCCCTATCATAGACAAGGAATGGGATCGCGATGGAGACTCGGCCACATTCCACGTAGTGTCACGACGCATAGTGGTCACTAAGAGCGAATACAACGGCAAGAAGCTCGGCGAGATGCGTCTGCGCATGGGCTTCAAGCTCAATGTCACCAGAGTGAGCCGCGCCGGTGTAGACCTGCTTGCCACTCCCAACCTGCGTCTGCGCATGGGCGACCGCCTCACCGCAGTAGGCAAAGAGGAGGACATCAACCGTCTTGCCGAACGCCTCGGCAACTCTGTGAAGCGACTGAATGAGCCCAACCTCATCACTATGTTCATCGGCATATTCCTCGGCATTATCGTAGGATCCATCCCCTTGAAATTCCCCGGCCTCAGCGTGCCCATGAAGCTCGGTCTCGCCGGAGGCCCGCTTGTCGTGGCCATCCTGCTCAGCAACTGGGGGCCAAAATACCACCTGGTGACCTACACCTCATCGGCCGCCAACCTCCTGCTGCGCGAAATAGGCATATGCCTGTTCCTCGCCTCGGTAGGCATCTCGGCCGGAGCAAACTTTGCCGAGACCGTATTCACCCCCACAGGCGGAATGTGGGTGCTCTACGGATTCATCATCACAACGATACCTCTGCTTGTCGTGGGACTCATAGCCCGTGGCAAATACAAGCTGAATTACCTGAGCATAATGGGTATGATCTCCGGCAACTACACCGATCCTCCGGCGCTTGCCTACGCCAACAAGATCGCAGGCAATGACGCCCCGGCTGTAGCCTACTCCACTGTCTATCCCCTCACGATGTTCATGCGAGTCATCGTGGCACAGATGCTGATATTGTTCTTCTGTGCCTGACATCTGTTCATAAACCTGAAAACGAGTATCCCGGCATCACTCCTCACCCGAATGATGCCGGGATACTCATTTCTTCTCCCCTTGTGTGCCTGCGGTCACCCGCGCCTGGACAGCAGCCAGCCTACCGGCATAAAAACAGCCACAAGCACCTTGCACAATGCCGGCTCGACATCACCCAAGACCGTAGACATGCTGCGATTCGTGACAAAGCCATCCATGCTCATCCCCACTATAGCCTTGAACATCTCCTTGGGCGAATGCCTCACATATTTAAGGAACAATCGATTGACCTCATATTTCCATAAATGATAATTGGCGGCGGAACGCCTCACATTCTTGCCGGTGATGGCATTGGATGTGTCATGAAAATATTTATATACCGGCACATCCACCACCGATTCAAGATACTTCTCCCCTATAGTGTACCATAATACACTCTCGGGATAAAAGCTTGTCTTCACCTCCAACACAGGATAAGGATACTCCCTGAGCACATCCACCCTGTTGAATCCACGCATCTCCCCCTTCACCCTATCTCTGAGACGCAGATCCTGCGTGCGCACATAATATGGCTGACGCGGGCATCGGGTACCTTCAAGCCGCCCTGTGTCAGGATCCAGACAGCGCACCGTGACTCCTCGGAACTCATGACGCCTGTCTGCGGGTATCGCATGCCATTCATCCCAAAACACCTGCATCGTCTCCGGCAGATAAGCATCATCGCTATCCAGATGCGCCAGCATAGTCGTCCTGGCCAGTTTCACACCCATATTATCTGCCATATGCTTACCCTGATTAGGCTGATAATAATAGCGTATGGGAATGATATTCTCTTCCATCATCCTCCGCACTACGGCGCGCGTATCATCCTCGCTGCCGTCATCCACTATTACCCAGTCAAACTGCACTTCTCTTCCATCGGCATCCACAGGATGCCTGATTTGCTTGAGACTCTCATAGCAACGGGGCAGAGTGTCGGCTCTGTTATAAGCCGGAGTAAAGAAAGTGAGCCAAGGAGAAGTCAGTTCTTCATATTTTTTATTACAAAAATCATTCATGCCATATGGAATATAAGGTACACCAAAGCACAAAAGTACTATTTTTTTTAATTCCACCGCCTTCCTATTTACAAAATTTATAGACGGCGTATCTAAAATTCACCTACTTGGAGTTTCCAGACTTTGAGAGTTCATTAGTTTTTCGTAACTTTGCCGTTAAGAAGAGCTGAAGCTATAAACAAAACTGCTTCTTAACCCAAACATTAATAATAAATAGACATGGCCATTAACAATTCCGATATAGGCAACTCCACAGCAAAGAAGAAGATAGTACTCTCCGGCATACGCGCCACAGGCAACCTCCATCTTGGCAATTACTTCGGCGCGCTTAATAAATTCGTGCGCATGCAGGATGACTACGACTGCCGCTTCTTCATTGCCGATCTGCACGCTCTCACCACTCACCCCGATCCCGGATCGCTGCATGAAAATGTAAAAAATATTCTCGCCGAATACCTTGCCGCCGGGCTCGATCCTGAAAAAAATATAATTTACGTGCAGAGCGACGTGCCGGAAATATCGGAAATGTATCTGCTGCTCAACATGCATGCCGGCATAGGCGAGCTCATGCGCACCGCTTCTTTCAAGGATAAGGCTCGCAAGGCCCTCGGCATAGCCAAGCCTTCCGAGTCCTCGGATGATGAAGAAATAGAGAAAGAAATTATAGGCAATCAGAGCAACAAGAGCGTAAACGCTGGCCTGCTCACTTATCCCACCCTCATGGCCGTAGACATCCTCATACATCATGCCGACTTCGTGCCTGTGGGAAAGGATCAGGAACAGCATCTTGAGCTTACACGCCGCTTCGGTCGCAGATTCAATTCTTTCTATAAGACCGATTATTTCCATGATCCAGTCAACTTCAATTTCGGTGGCAATGCAGTGAAAGTGCCGGGTCTCGACGGCTCCGGCAAAATGGGCAAGAGTGAGGGCAACTGCATCTATCTCATAGATGATGAGAAGACTCTGCGCAAGAAGGTGATGCGTGCCGTGACCGACCAGGGGCCGCAGGAACCTAATTCAGAGCCTACCGAGCCCATACGCAATCTCTTCACCCTCATGGAATTGGTAAGCACCCCCGACACGCTCAAGCACTTCCGCGACGCTTATGCCGACTGCTCCATACGCTACGGCGACCTCAAGAAGCAGCTCGCGGAAGACATACTGAAGATCACACTCCCTATACGCCAGCGCATTCTCGACATACGCGACAACGATGAGTATCTCTCGAAAGTAGTGCGCCGCGGTGCCGAACAGGCCCGGGAGACGGCCGCAGCCACTCTCCGCGAGGTGCGCGAAATCATGGGCATACGCAAATTCTGACCTCTCCTCCCCTATGCGTACAGGCACGTCAATCCTGCTTGCGGCTATCTGCATGATGATGTTGGCAGCATGTAGCCGCAAGCACAAGACAGCTGAGGAAGGGAAGCCTGTAGTGACAGTTTCCATCCCTGCACAGCAATGGCTGCTGCAGCAGATAGCGGGCGACCGCATGGAAGTGCAGTCGCTGCTCGGTCCCACATCCAATCCCGAGACCTTTGAGCCCGACATGCGGCAACTCATGAATCTTGAACAAAGCCGTGCGTTCTTCTGCACAGGCATGGCAGGATTCGAAGAGGCGATGCGTGAAAAGATAGCTGAGAATTTTCCATCCCTGCGCATCTGCGACTCATCGGGAGAAATCATTCCGCTCATGCACACTCATGAGGGAGGGGTGGTGCATGAGGATTATGATCCACACATATGGACTTCTCTTAAGAACGCACGGATTATGGCTGCCGAGATGCTCAACGAAATCATTGAGATAGACCCTGCGGGAGAACAAATATATAGCGAAAATTTCAGGAAGCTTGACTCACGCCTCGCCCAGCTCGACGACTCGATCACACGTGTGCTTGAGCCTTCTCGCGGAGCGTCATTCCTCGTATGGCATCCCTCTCTAAGCTATTTCGCACGCGACTATGGCCTGCGCCAGCTCGCCATGGAGCCTGAGGGCAAAGAAGCTTCTCCGGCCGCTCTCCGAGAGAGAATAGACCGCGTGGCGGGCGAGAATCCCCGCGTCTTTTTCATCCAGAGAGAATATGACTCCCGGCAAGCCGAGGCTCTTGCCCGCGAACTTGGCGTGAGAACCGAGAAGATAGCTGTGATGCAGCCCGACATAATGGAGCAGGCCCGCATTATAACACGGGCCATAAATCTTTCCAAGAAATAATGACACCCATAATAGAGCTTCGCGACATAAGCGTGAGATACGAGCCCTCGGCACCGCCCGTGCTCTCCCACATAGACCTGTCAATCGAGCGTGGCAGCTTCACGGCCATAACCGGCCCCAACGGCGGCGGAAAGACAACTCTGCTCAGAGTCATGCTCAAATTAATCAAGCCCACGGCCGGAAGAGTGATATATTATGACGTCGACTCCCGCGAGACAAAGCGGTTGCCCATAGGCTACCTGCCCCAGAAAAGCATGATCGACACCGGTTTCCCTATCTCCGTACGCGAAGTGCTGCTCTCAGGCCTGTTGCAGGGCATATGCCACCGTCCCTCGGAATCCGACTTGAAAAGGCTCGACGAGGTGATGGAGCTCACCGGATGCAGCTCCTTCGCCTCACGCCCCATAGGAGCGCTATCGGGAGGCCAGCTCCAACGCACTCTGCTGGGAAGAGCCATAATCTCACGCCCGGAAGTATTGGTGCTCGACGAGCCTCTTTCCTATGTCGACAAGCGATTCGAGCAACAGATATACGGCATAATAGAGGCCATAGCCCGCAACACTACAATAATACTCGTAAGCCATGAAATGTCCACCATATCCGACATGGCCACAAGTCACCTCATAGTAGATCACGGGCTTCACACCTGTCACGCCCTGCACCATTACGTACCCTCCGACTGCCAATGATTCTCAATTACATCTGGATCGCATTCCTCCTCCTTGCATTCCTCACCTGCCTGGGCACCACCGTCGTAACCGGCGACACCGCCATATGGAGCGATGTGATGAACGCCTCTTTCACCCAGGCAAAATTTGCATTTGAAATCTCGCTGGGGCTTACAGGCGTACTGGCTCTGTGGCTCGGCATCATGAAGATAGGTGAACGGGCAGGGGTGACCGGGGCTTTTGCCCGCATGACCTCCCCGCTATTCTCACGTCTATTTCCCGGCATACCCTCCGGCCATCCCGCACTGGGAGCTATCTTCATGAATATCTCGGCAAATATGCTGGGACTCGACAATGCCGCCACCCCCATGGGCCTCAAGGCCATGCAGGAGATGCAGACGCTCAATCCCCGCAAGGATACGGCCACCGATGCCATGATCATGTTTCTCGTGCTCAACGCATCAGGACTATGCCTCATCCCCATAAGCATAATGATGTATCGCGCGCAAGGAGGCGCCGCCTGCCCCACCGATGTCTTCATCCCCATTCTGCTGGCCACGGCCATAGCCACACTGTGCGGGCTTGTGGCCCTGTGCATCAGACAGCGCATACGTTTCGACCGTGTGCTCGTATCCTGGCTCGCGGGAATCGCCCTGACCGTAGCCGCCGTGGTATGGTTCTTCGCTTCACTGCCTGCCGACAGGATGCAGACATATTCCTCCTTCCTGGCCAATTTCATGCTGTTCTCCGTGATAATCCTCTTCATCGGCGCAGGCTTACGAAAGCGGATCAACATCTACGACACATTCATCGAAGGGGCCAAAGAGGGATTCCGTACCGCCGTGCTGATCATCCCCTATCTCGTGGCCATTCTCGTGGCCATAGGGATGCTCAGAGCCTCCGGCGCGCTTGAGATTTTCACCGGCTGGGTAGAGACGGCAGTAAGTGCCGCCGGCATCGACAGCGGCTGGGTAGGCGCTCTTCCCACCATGCTGATGAAGCCCCTAAGCGGCAGCGGCTCATGCGCCATGATGCTCGATGTGATGAATGCCGAGGGAGCGGACGCCTTTGTGAGCAAGCTCGCGGCATGCGTGCGTGGCAGCACCGACACCACATTCTACATCCTTGCCGTCTACTTCGGCTCAGTAGGCGTGGCACGCACACGCTATGCCTCAGGCTATGCTCTGCTGTGCGACCTCATCGGGGCGGTATCTGCCGTGTGCATCGCCTATATATTCTTCTGACACATCCTTCCTCTCCCTGCGGGAAACGCATGTATATCATGTGCGGCTCACCTCTTTCACACCCTTCACGGTGGAAATCTTACGCAACAGCGACGGCAACGACACCCTGTCGGGAATTCCTATCACAAGATAACCGCGGAAGAGACCGTCGTGACTGTCGATCGATATATTGCGCAACTGCACTCCGGGCTCCTTATTTATAATGGAAGTTATATTAGTGACAATGCCTATGTCATCATGCCCCAGCACCCTTACGGATACCGGCATGACAGCGCCTGCCGCTCCGCTCCAGGCCACATTGATGAGGCGATAGGGATAGCGCTCACGTATATTGCGGGCATTGGGGCAGTCCTCTCTATGCACCTTCACCATCCCGTCGGCACTTATGAATCCAAACACCTTGTCGCCATATACGGGCTGGCAGCAACGCGACATTTTGTAATTCAACCCCTTTATGCTCTTATCGCCTATCACCAGCACTTCATCCTTGGCATCCTTCTCCTCATGATCCTGCCGCAGTGTAAACTCCTGCGCTCCGGCACGCGTCTGCTCCACATCCGTCTCCGCCGCCTCAAGCTCAAGGCATCCGGCTATCACCTTGTAAGGATCAAGCTCCTCTGTGGCAATGGCAGCATAGAAATCCGTGTTGTACTTATATCCGGACTTCTTCATGTATCGGGCCAGGAGAGCCTCGTCCAGCTCAAGCTTGCGATTCTTCAGGCGACGGTCGAGCAGCTCCTTGCCGAGCTGCGCGTCTCGAGCCTTGGCCTCATTCAGAGCCTGTCTTATCTTATTGCGGGCACGCGAAGAAGCCACCATGTGCAGCCAGTCCTGCTTGGGGGTCTGTGTGGAAGATGTTATGATCTCCACAGTGTCTCCGCTCTTTATCTTATATGTGATCTTCTCATGCCTCTCGTTGACTATGGCTCCCGTGCAACGGCTGCCCACATTGGAATGGATATGGAATGCAAAGTCGAGCACCGTGCTTCCCGCAGGCAGGCGGAACAGATCCCCCTTGGGAGTGAAGGCAAATACCTCGCGCTCATAATTATCCATCTTCATCGACTTCATGAGCTGCATGGGGCCGGAGTCCGCATTTTCAAGAATATCACGTATGTTATTCATCCACTGGTCGGTGCTGGCCTCATGTCCTCCCTTGTAGCGCCAGTGGGCGGCAAGGCCCTTCTCTGCCACGAGATCCATGCGCACAGTGCGGAACTGCACCTCCACCCACTTCGACTGCGGCCCCATCACGGTGGCATGCAGACTTTCATAACCATTGCTCTTGGGAAGAGAGATCCAGTCTTTCATCCTGGCAGGATTGGCCGTATACATGTCGGCGAGTATGCTATAGGCAAGCCAGCAGTCACTCTTTTCCTTCTCGCGGGGAGTGTCGATTATGACGCGTATGGCAAAGAGATCATATATATGTGCCATATCCACCTTCTGCTTCTTTATCTTGGCCCAGATGGAGGATATTGATTTCGTGCGTCCCTTTATAGTGAAGTTAAGCCCGGCCTCCTCAAGCTTCTTCCTTACAGGCGCTATAAATGCGGCTATATATGCATCCCTCTCCCTCTTTGTGGCCTCGAGCTGACGGGCTATGGAGGTGTATATCTCCCGGTTGGTATACTTAAGGCTGAGATCTTCAAGCTCACCCTTTATCTTATAGAGACCGAGCCTGTGGGCAAGTTGTGCATAGAGGCAGTTGGCCTCAAAGGCAACGGTGCGCACCCAGGCCTCATCGGGATGCCTGTTGATGCTCCGCATGAGCACCAGCTGGCTCGCGATCATCATTATGATCACACGTATGTCGCGTGCCAGCGAGAGAAGCAGACCACGGAAATTATCGGGATCCACGGCGGTCGCCATGCCTGAATACCGGCTCACTGTGAGCATACCCTGCGATAGCTCGGCCACATCATCCCCCCAGGCATCTCTCACATCATCGAGCTTGAGAGAACCTGTGTGCACTCTCGGAAAAAGCAGAAGAGTGACAAGTATATTATGATCAGGCTCTATCATCTCGGCGAAGAGACGTGCGGTGAGCAGGCATTGCAGGGTGCGGTGCAAGCCATGGGAATCACGCAGCGGTTCCGAGTCGGGCTTACCCGTGGCCATATCGTAAAGCAGACGGCGCTCTCCGGTAGAGAAGACTGTTGAAGTAAGGCGCATGAGGGCGCGAAGAGAGAGGCGCACGTCGCGTGTCTCTTGGGGAGTGGCGGGCATATCCTGAGATTGAAAAGAAATATTGATAGACTTGTTCATAATACCCTGATAAATGTTATGAGGCTACTCTTTCTGCAAAGTTAACATTTATATGTGAATTCAGCAACCCCGATGCGGATTCCTAACGCGATGTGCGGGAAATAAAACTGAATATAGTGTCGTAGGCTGCCGCACGCACCTCCTTTCGGGAGAGAATAAGATCATGCATGCCATCATCTATAGCCGACACCTGCGGCTCTTTGCCAAGCCGAGCGCCGAGGCGCGCTATATCCTTGGGATTGAGCACTATGTCGGCACTCATGCACTCCCTGCTCCAGGAGCAGGCATCAAGCCCGCGGGAGGAATGCATGACAAGCACCGGCACCGTTATGTGGGAGGCATTCTTCATGAGCTGCTTCTGGGCCCGCGACACGCTGCCTATCCAGGAGGCGGTGACGGGAGGTGAATACACCATCTTCCATGCCATGTCATATTCCCATTCGCCATGGAAGGCACGCAGCAGCGAGTGGGAATAAGCATCACAGTGGCTTTGCTTTATCTTGCCTGAAGGGCTGAGACGGCTCCATGCCCCTACGGCAGGAATGAGCAGCTTGCGATAAAGCGCACAGAGATTCCACTCAAGGAATGGACTGTCGGTGACCAGACGGCTCACTCCGCAGCGGGCACCTCGCATAGCCACAAAAAGAGCCGTGGTGAGTCCTCCTGTAGAATGGCCCGAAAGAGTTATATCCGTGTTGCCGTCTCGGCGTATCTGACTGAGAGCCGAGTCTATGTCAGTAAAATATTCCTGCATGTCACGCACATCAAACGGATATTGCCAAGGCCTGAGACTGCGTCCGTAGCGACGCAGATCCACTGCATAGAAATTTATTCCACGCTCATTGAATTCCCGCCCCATCTCCTTCTGAAAGAAATAATCATTGAAGCCATGCACATACAGCACAGCCCTGCCCGAATGTCCGGGAGCCTTTCGGCGCACGAGCGTGCAGAGCACAGGGCCGTCAAAGGAGGTGCCTTCATTTATATACCTTGCCTCATATCCGTCGCCGAGCAGATCGGAATGCCATAGGGTGTCGGCCTCCGGCAAGCGGGCGCCACGATAATCCTGCGGCGACAGCTCTCGCGCCACGACACTGTCTATACTATCGAAATAAGCCTCGGTATATATGGAGTGCAACACCTCTCCGGCACCGATAGCAGAAGGCATGGCGACGGAGAGCACAATAGCCAGAGTGGCCAGGAGCGGCAGAGAGCGCAGGCGAGATTGCTTATGTTTTAGTTTCATAAAAAGATTAACATCCACGCCGGGCCGAGTGTTCGGCATAATAGTTATTTTAAGTTAATATCTGCAACAATCATCGCTGGTCACTTGAGAAGTCATTTTTTTTTCGTAATTTTGCACATTATTTGGAATAGTGTGATACCTCACCGGATATAGCAGTTTGCTTTTCTTCTTTTTTACAACTTTCCTGATAAACTCAAGTCAGTCATAATTACATAACCTCAGTAATTTAACATCACATAAGAACATACAACTATGTGTGGAATAGTAGGATACATCGGCGACGGACACGTATATGATGTGCTGATCAAGGGACTCAAGCGCCTTGAATATCGCGGCTACGACAGTGCCGGCATGGCCCTCGTGGCTCCCGACGGGGATATCCACGTATACAAAGCCCAAGGAAAAGTCTCAAATCTTGAAGATTTCTGCAAGGAAAAGAATCTCGAAGCCGTGGCAGGCATAGCCCACACCCGCTGGGCAACGCATGGCGAACCCTCCGACTCCAACGCACACCCCCACTACAGCGAAGATGGTGAACTCGCGCTCGTGCACAACGGAACCATCGAGAATTATCAGCTCCTCAAAGATGCCCTCAGACAACACGGCTGCCACTTCCAGACAGAAACCGACACGGAAGTACTCGTGCAGCTGATAGAATACATACGCAAAACCAACAATTGCTCTCTGGTAGACGCCGTGCGCGAAGCCCTCAATCAGGTAGTGGGCGCTTATGCGATGGCTGTGGTGGAAAAGGGTGACCCCGACACCATCATTGCTGCCCGAAAGAGCAGCCCGCTCGTGGTGGGCATAGGTGACAACGAGACATTCCTCGGCTCAGACGGCACTCCTTTCATTGAATATACCAACAAAGTAGTATACGTAAACGACAATGAGATTGCCGTAATACGCCGTGGCGAGCCTCTGAAGCTTATCACTCTCACCGGCTCTGAGGCACAGGTAGACGTCAAGAAGCTTGAACTGTCCATAGCCCAGCTTGAAAAGGGAGGATACCCTCATTTCATGCTCAAAGAAATATTCGAACAGCCCACAACTCTCAATGACTCCATACGCGGACGCGTCATAGAGGGTGGGCGCCGCGTGATACTCAACGGAGTGCTTGACAATAAAGAGAAATTCCTTAACTGCAATCGCATAATCATTGTGGCCTGCGGCACATCATGGCATGCGTCTCTGCTCGGAAAGCAGCTGCTGCAGGATATGTGCGGCATACCTGTAGAGGTGGAATATGCCAGTGAATTCCGATACTCCAATCCGGTGATCACTCCCAAGGACATTGTAATAGCGGTGAGCCAGAGCGGCGAGACTGCCGACACGCTCGCAGCCATACAGATAGCGAGAAGCAAGGGAGCTTTTGTCTACGGAGTGAGCAATGTAGTGGGCGCATCCATTCCGCGCGAGACCCACTCCGGCACCTACATCCACGTAGGCCCGGAGATAGGCGTGGCCTCCACCAAGGCTTTCACCGGCCAGGTGCTCGTGTTCACCATGATGAGCCTTGCCATAGCACAGATAAAAGGATCGATGCCTCAGCATGAGATAGAGAAAGTGGCCGGCTGCCTGCTGCGCATCCCCGACCTTGTGAAAGAGACCCTGCGCCTCAACAACGACATCCAGCGCCTGTCTCTCATTTACACTTATGCACGCAACTTCCTCTATCTCGGTCGCGGTTACTCTTACCCCGTGGCTCTGGAAGGCGCTCTCAAGCTCAAGGAAATAAGCTACATCCATGCTGAAGGCTACCCCGCTGCCGAGATGAAGCACGGGCCTATCGCTCTCATCGACTCCGAGATGCCCACTGTGATCATTGCCCCGCAGGATCATCTCTATGAGAAGATCGTGAGCAATGTGCAGCAAGTGAAGAGCCGCGGCGGCTCCATCATAGCCATTGTCACCAAGGGCGACACGGTCATCAAGGAACTGGCCAATCATGTGCTCGAGGTGCCCGACGTGCCCGAATGTCTCACGCCGCTCATCACCAGCATCCCGCTGCAGCTGCTCAGCTACTACATTGCCATAAACAAGGGCAAGAATGTAGACATGCCTCGCAATCTCGCCAAGTCAGTGACGGTGGAATAATACTTCAGACGCATACATAAAAAAAGATAACCGGAGCCTCGGTCTTCCCGCCGGCTCCGGTTATTTTTTTTATCTATGTATGATTATTTTATCACTCCAAGCTGCTTGCCCACCTTGATAAATGCGGCAATGGCCCGGTCGAGATGTTCGCGCTCATGTCCGGCACTGAGTTGCACGCGTATGCGGGCCTGACCCTTTGGCACCACCGGGTAATAGAAACCCGTGACATATATTCCCTCCTTCTGCATCTCGGCGGCAAATTCCTGAGAGAGCTTGGCGTCATAGAGCATGACTGCGCATATGGCACTCTGGGTGGGCTTGATGTCGAAGCCGGCCTCAAGCATGCGGGTGCGGAAGTATTCCACATTATCCATAAGCTTGTCGTGCAGCTCATTGCTTTGTGCAAGCTTGCGGAACATCTCTATGCTTGCGCCTACTATGGCAGGGGCCACAGAGTTGGAGAAGAGATAGGGGCGCGAACGCTGGCGGAGCATGTCGATGATCTCCTTGCGCCCGGTTGTGAAGCCACCCATGGCGCCGCCGAAGCTCTTGCCGAGAGTGCCGGTAAAAATGTCGACCTCGCCATAGCAGTCATATTTCTCTGCCACACCATGGCCTGTGGGGCCCACCACGCCTGCCGAGTGGCTCTCGTCGACCATCACCAGGGCATTATACTTGCGGGCAAGCTCACATATCTTATCCATAGGCGCTACATTGCCGTCCATAGAGAAGACGCCGTCGGTAGCTATTATGCGGAATCTCTGAGCCTGTGCCTCTTGCAGGCAACGTTCCAGCTCGGCCATGTCGGCATTGGCATAACGATAGCGCTTGGCTTTGCAGAGGCGCACACCATCGATTATCGATGCATGATTGAGTGCATCGGAGATTATGGCGTCTTCCTCAGTGAGCAGAGGTTCGAATAGGCCACCGTTGGCATCGAAGCAAGCGGCATACAGAATTGTGTCTTCAGTCTTGAAGTAATCGGAGATAGCGCGCTCAAGCTCTTTGTGAAGATCCTGTGTGCCACAGATGAAACGCACTGAACTCATGCCGAAGCCACGCTCATCCATAGTCTTCTTGGCTGCGGCGATAAGATCGGGGTCATCACTAAGGCCGAGATAATTGTTGGCGCAGAAATTTAGCACCTCGCCTTGGGTGCCCTGCACGGCTATGTCAGCCTTCTGCGGAGTGGTGATTATGCGCTCCTCCTTATAGAGGCCGGCCTCGCGTATCGCGTCTAATTCATTCTGTAAGTGCTTCTTAAAATCTGTGTACATGTCTATGTAGATTTAGGTTGAAATATTTTCCTCAAAGTTAGTGATTAATTCCGAAAAAAACCGTAAATTTGCCAAAGAAATTTTTTCTCCTACTACCAATAATCTATAATACCGACACAATCAACATGAAGAACGTACTCATCATAGGCGCAACAGGCCAAATAGGCACTGAGCTCACCATGAAGCTGCGCCACGAGTATCCGGGAGGCAACATAGTAGCCGGCTATATCCCCGGAGCCGAGCCTAAGGGAGAGCTGCTCGAAAGCGGCCCGAGCCACATTGTGGACATAACCAACCCCGGGCAGATCGCCGAGGCTGTGGATAAATATAAGGTGGACACCATCTATAACCTCGCAGCCCTGCTCAGCGCCGTGGCTGAAGCCAAACCTCAACTCGCATGGAAAATAGGTGTGGGAGGTCTCTACAACACTCTGGAAGTGGCCAGAGAGAAAGGATGCGCTGTCTTCACTCCCAGCTCTATCGGCTCTTTCGGCCCTGACACTCCGAGAGACAACACACCTCAGGATACCGTGCAGCGTCCCCACACAATATACGGGGTGACCAAAGTGAGCGGCGAGCTCCTCAGCGACTACTATGCACGTCGCTTCGGTGTCGACACACGTTCTGTGCGCTTCCCCGGCCTCATCAGCTACGTGGCTCCTCCCGGAGGCGGCACCACCGACTATGCTGTGGACATATACTACTCCGCAGTGAAGGGCGAGACGTTCAAGTGCCCTATTGCAGCCGGCACTTTCATGGATATGATGTATATGCCCGACGCCCTGCGTGCCGCCATCGAGATCATGGAAGCTGATCCTTCACGCCTCGTGCACCGCAACTCCTTCAACATCGCTTCAATGAGCTTCGATCCGGAGATTATCTACAACAAGATTAAGGAGTACGTCCCCGACTTCAAGATGGAATATGTGCCCGACCCTCTGCGCCAGGCAATAGCCGACTCATGGCCCAACAAGCTTGACGACTCATGCGCCCGCGCCGAATGGGACTGGAAGCCTGAATATGACCTCGACGCAATGACACGCCATATGCTGGCTCACCTGCGCGAAAAATTCGGCATGGCTAAGCCCGCCGAAGCCCTTGTGTAAGAATAAATGTCACCTTCATAAATCAGTCAAAACCCCGGATTTCGCAACCCGGGGTTTTGTGTTGGCATAATCTAATACCTTGAATAAAAACACAGTGCAAATACATTAATTGTACTTTCTAAACATGGCTGACGCAAGCAATGTTCGGAATGTAATAAAAATTTCACACGCCGAGGGCTATAGCCATAACTCCACAAGAGACAAGAAACACAGAAGAAGATACCCGGCAAGGGCACCTTCTTCCGCTCTCTACTATAAACTATATCTAACTAAAAAACTTATCCACGGGCGCTGTCTTCACAGATGGCATCTCGTGTCATCATTATCCATATTGTTGTCACCTTGTGTTTCACTTTTGTACCTATAGAACACGCCGGCTTCACCTTTGTTGTGCGCTTTAATCTCATTTAACAAGGTTTAAGAGTGTGCATGAATGTAATCCTAATGAACCATTCAGACTTCCGGGAGAATTCTTGATTTCATCACTCTATAATCGCGCTCTCCGTGATAATATCATTTAAATACAAGCGCTCTCTAAGGCAAACGGCTTATCACGCATCCTGCATCGGAATGAGTCTCCTGCACACACATAAGGCCATCACCCCTGCCCATGGCAGGAGGATAGACTGAGGTGGATCAGAAAGGAGCCTCCTCTCCGGGAGAAGGCATGATATCGGGCATGGGAGAACCGGCAAACGGATCGGAATTCATGCCAGGCATGCCAAACGGATCGCTTCCGGCATTGCCGCCGGCAAGAGCCGGAGATGCACCCTGCCCGGCATCCTCGGAGTTCATGCGGCTCTGCACGGTGGTCTGCACCAGTCGGCGTCCGTCATCCCAGTTCTCAAAGCGCACGAACTGGCTCACGAAGCGCATCTTGACCGTGCCTACCTGACCGCTACGGTGCTTGGCGACGATAAACTCGGCCAGGCCGCGTATGTCGTGCCCCTCGGCATCCACCCCGGAACGTGTATAATACTCCGGGCGATGTATGAATGCCACAAAGTCGGCATCCTGCTCTATGGCTCCCGACTCACGGAGGTCGGATAGCACCGGGCGCTTGTCTTCTCGCGTCTCTGTGGAGCGATTGAGCTGAGACAGAGCTATGATCGGTATGTTAAGCTCCTTGGCAAGAGCCTTGAGATTACGCGAGATGGTGCTCACCTCCTGCTCGCGGCTGCCGAATTTCATGCCTGAGGCATTCATGAGCTGCAGATAGTCGATTATTATTATCTTCACCCCATGCTCCCTCACCAGTCTCCTCGCCTTGGTGCGGAGCTCGGTGATAGAGAGACCGGGCGTCTCATCGATATACATAGGTGCACCGAAGAGATACTTCACTCTGGCATTCAGCTGATCCCACTCCCGGTCGGAGAGGCGTCCGGAGCGTATTGTCTCACCCTTGATCTCACACACGTTGGCAATCATACGGTTGACCAGCTGAATGTTGCTCATCTCAAGCGAGAACACCGCCACCGGGATATTATAGTCCACCGCCATATTCTTGGCCATAGACAGCACGAAGGCCGTCTTGCCCATGGCCGGACGTGCGGCTATGATAATGAGGTCGGAATTCTGCCAGCCGGAGGTAAGGGCGTCAAGCTCATTATATCCTGTGGCCAGGCCCGAGAGACCGCTCTCCCTGTTGGCGGCAGCCTCTATCTGCTTCATGGCCTGGTTAATCACAGTATCCACCTGCACCACCTCCCGCTTGAGCTGCGTCTGCGAGATTTCAAACAGCTCCCCTTCGGCTGCCTGCAGCAGGTCATCAATGTCTCCCCCTTCATCAAATGCCTGTGTCTGTATTCCTGAAGCGAAAGCTATGAGGCGACGTGCCAGATATTTCTGCGCTATGATGCGGGAGTGGAATTCCACATGGGCCGCCGAGGTGACACAGGCCGTAAGCTCTGTGATGCGCACGGCCCCGCCGGCATCCTCAAGATTGCCGTCGGCACGCAATTGCTCCACCACGGTGAGCATGTCGATGGGGCGCTGATTGGCACCAAGCGTGGATATGGCCTGATATATCTTCTGATGCCTTGGCTCATAGAAACTTTCCGGCACAAGGATGTCACACACCACCGTGTAGGCATCCTTCTCAAGCATAAGGGCACCGAGCACCATTTCCTCAAGCTCCACGGCCTGGGGCTGAAGCTTGCCCGTAGGATCGGTGACAGGCTGAGGATTATTCTGAGGGCGACGCATATATCGCGTGTTCTGGTTATTGTCTTGAGGCATCGTGGCGAGTGTCAGATATGTTTGCAATGCAAAATTAATAAATTTCCACGCAAAAGAGCTATCTTTGCATAATGAAATTTTTCGACATGCTCTACCGCCGGCTCAGCTGGTGCCGCCCGCCCATACCCTCGGTTATCACAATCTTGCTCATTCTCTGGCTCACACTGGCTCCCAAGCCTGTGGGGGAGATGGATGTGCCCCTGTTTCCCGGCATTGACAAAGTGGTGCATGCCTGCATGTTCGGATTCCTCACTGCCGTGATGTGGGTCGACTGTGGCAGGCGCGACATGCAATGGAAATTCCCTTCCCTGAGATGCACCGCGCTACTGGCCTCCGCATCGATGGCATTGGGCATAGCGATTGAATTCTTACAGCATTCCATGGGACTCGGACGCAGCCTGGAATGGGCCGACATGGCAGCCGATGCGGCGGGGTGCCTGTGCGCCGTCGCTATGATCGTAATAGCCCGTAAGCACATAAATGACTTCTAAGGCAACACTCCGGAGAGAGTGTGAACCAATTAATTCTTTTTTATGTTTTTTATAAAAACACTCTCTACATACATCAATGCCTTCCAGAAATGCAAAAATATCCGAATCATCTTCCGGCGATAAAGCCGGACGCCGTCACCTTATAAGAAAGGCCTGGATACGCAGGCCGCTTAAAGTGCTCGGCGCGCTCATACTGTTCATTCTCCTGCTGCCCGTATTGGCATACCTGCCTCCGGTGCAGACACTGCTCAAGGATGCAGCATGCAAAATAGTGGGAAAGTCTACGGGCATGCAGGTGAAGATCGATAGATTCCGCCTGCGTTTCCCGCTCGATATCGAGCTTGACGGAGTGAGAATAATAGAGGCTTCGGGAGACACCATGCTGTCGGCACGAGCTCTTATAGCCGATGTAAAAATGCGTCCGCTTCTCCGGCTCGACGCACAGCTCAACCGGCTTGAGCTGCATGACGCCACTTACGCCATGACCTCGGCCGACTCCTCATTGACTTTAAGCCTGCGGGCCGGATATCTGCGCACCGAGGCCGGAAGCTACTTCAATCTCCGCGACATGCACCTGCGGCTCAGGCAGCCTGTGCTCAAAGATGCCATCGTGAATGTCGACATGAATGTGTGGAAGCAGCAGAAGGATACTGCCTCCTCCCCCACCCGTTTTCTCATAGAGGCCGATAAGCTCACGCTCTCCCGAGTGACTTACTCGATGACGATGCCTCCCGTGATAGCGTCGCTGTCGGCCACCATAGATGATGGCGTCGTGAAAGACGCATCCGTCAATCTCACCGACAGCCACCTGAGCTTCGGCAGTGTCGACGTGCGTGATGGAAATGTATCATATCTCACCCCGACGGCGGAATACATCAAGGCGCATCCGGCACCTGCCGACACAACATCCGCATCTTCAGCCTCTCCGCCAATGACCATAGAAATCGGAGATGCCTCACTCCACTTCTCACACGTGCTGTATGCCACACAGAATGCCAGACCTCTGCCGGGATTCGACCCCTCTTACATAGAAGTCGCACCTATGTCAATATCCCTGCATGACTTCTACAACCGCCAGTCATCCCTGCGGCTTCCCGTCAGCTCCCTGCAGGCATCAGAACGCTCTGGGCTGCACATAACCCGGGCCTCCGGCCTTGTGGCCATCGACTCGACAGGACTATCCCTGTCTGATTTCTCCCTCTCCACCCCCGCTTCATCCCTGAGCGCCACGGCCTCTCTCCCCTTTGCGCTTATGTCCATGCAGCAAGGCGCGCCTTCGGGCGAAATAAATGCCTCCGGCTCCATCGCATGGAGTGACATATATGCATTCATGCCCGCGCTTAGAAACATGCTCAGGCCCTTGCCGGCTGCCTTTACAGCCTTCCCCATAGACTTTGACATAACGGGAAGAGGATCGATGCAGAAAGTGATCATAGACCGTCTTGGAATCTCCTCGGGGCGTTTCATCTCTCTTGCGGCGGAGGGGCATGCTGTAAATCCCACTGACTTGAGGAAGCTGAACGCCTCCCTTACCTTCAGCGGATCAATGCAAGACCCTGCACCAGCCATGCAATTGCTCCGGCAATTATCGGCTGCCACCACAGGAGTGAGAGTTCCGAAATTTGCCATATCGGGCACAGCACAGGCCATAGGCCGATCTTATTCCGCCGACATTGCCCTGCGTTCTCCTGCAGGCAATGTAGCGGCCAAGGGTTCTGTGGCTCTCGGGCCGGAATCATATGATCTTGACGCCCGGCTCGCATCCCTGAGTCTTGGAGAAGTCATGCCTTCTCTCGGGCTCGGCACAATCACCGGCACCATCCATGCCTCCGGCACGGGATTCAATCCCGCACACCCGGGAGCGTCTGCGACCATGAAAGCCTCCATGCAGGAGCTTTCTTACAATGGCTGCACTCTTGCGCCTCTCTCTCTTGATGCTGAAATAAATCACGGTGAATACGGCATAGACATGCGCGCCGCCGCCCCTCACTTTAATCTCACGCTCGACGGCAAGGGACACATCGACGCCGACACTTACTATATTGATGCGGATGCCGACGTAACCTATCTTGATCTGCAGGCTCTTGGCCTAATGTCTGACATATGCCGCGGATCAGGCAAAATTTCCCTGCATGGAAACGCCAACCCGACTGCAATGCTGTTTGATCTCGACATGAGCACCTACGACGTGGACTGGGAATATGCCGGAAAGTTCTATGCCCTGCGCCATGCCCTCGATGCCTCTCTGCTTGCAACGGAAGAAATGACTGATCTTGAAGTGCATGGCCAGGAGCTCAACGCCACGTTTCACGCTCCCTTATCACTCAGGGGCTTCATGGCTGCCATAGACAAAGCCTTGCCGCTGATAAACAGCCAGATTGAGAATAAGCAGATAGACTTTGAAGCCTTGCAACCGGCCCTGCCTCCTTTCAGCCTTTCTCTCGATGCTCTGGGTGCGGGACTGCTGAGCGAGCTGCTCGACGGCACCGGTTATTCAGCGGAAAGCCTCCGGGCAAATATCTCCAACGACTCTAAGATACTCGGCGACATAAAGATTCTTTCTGCCTCCTCGGGAGAGCAGATGACCCTCGACACCGTCACGCTCAATCTCTCGCAACGCGGTAAGCTCATGGACTATCGCCTCCACCTCGGAAACCGGCCCGGCAACATGCCTGAATTCGCTCAGGTCACTGCCTCGGGATACGTGGGAGGCAACCGCGCTTCGCTCTTCGTGCGCCAGAAGAACGCAAAGGGGAAAACCGGTTACCGCCTTGGTGTGACCGCAGCCATGCTCGACTCCGTCCTGGCCCTCCACCTCACTCCCGTGAAAGCGGTGATAGGTTATAAGAACTGGACTATAAACGATGACAACTACATCAACATAGGCCCGGGACGCCGCATATCCGCCGACCTTCAGGCTGCCTCGGGAGCCTCAAGCATCGCTCTTCATTCTTCTGTATCAAGTGACTCTCTGCCTGCATTGGATGTAGACATCAATAACCTGCTCATAGAAGATTTCTTGCAGATAGCTGCTCTCGCTCCTCCCGTAACCGGCGCCATCGACTCCAGGATGCACCTCGTATACCATGGCTCTTTCATCACAGGCAACGGTTCTGTAGGTGTCTCCGGACTGCGATATGACGGAATGGACGTAGGTGATCTTGACTTCAATTTCAAAGCCGGAATGAATTTCAACGGCAATGTAGGTTGCTCTCTCGGTCTGCTTCTCAACAAAAGCGAGATTCTGCGTGCAAGCGGATACATTCTTAATGACTCTACGTCTATCCGCCAAAATACCCGGCAGCTCGCTCAACTCAAGGTGGATCTGCTTGACTTTCCTCTCGATATAGCAAATCCATTCGTAGGGCCCGACATAATGAAGCTTGACGGGCATCTCAACGGCAGCATGAAGCTCACCGGCTCAATGGAAGCGCCTATGCTTAACGGAGAAATCACCTGCGACTCCGTAGGAGTGTATATACCCATGGCCGCCTCATGGCTGCGTCTTGACAGCTCTCAGCCCATCACTGTGAAGGATAATTCCCTGCTCTTCAAGAACTTCAATATATATGCTTCAGGCAAGAATCCCATAACCCTGACAGGCTATCTTGATGCCAAAGACCTGTCAGACATACGCTTCGATATGTCTCTTGCAGGAAACAATGTCGCCCTGGTCAACAACAAGCGTTCGGCCGGTTCTGACATCTACGGGCAACTATTCGTAACTCTTGCCGCTCACGCCAAGGGCTCCTTGAGCCGCATGACTGTCGACGGGAATATGCAGGTGCTGCCGGCCACCAACATATTCTACACCCTGGCCTCTGCATCCGGCACTCCCCTCTCCGGCCAGCCATCCACTACCGATGTCGTGAAATTCGTACAATTCTCCGATTCAACCATGGTGGTCAAGGCCGACACTCTCCGGTCATCCACCACAGCCATGCGCATCACAGCTTCGCTGGGCATAATCAGCGGGGCCAAAGTCACGGTCAATCTCTCCGGCAACGGTACCGACAAGGTGCAGATAAGCCCATCGGGCGACCTCTCATACCTGCAGACCTATATGGGCGACATACGTCTCAACGGCACTCTCAGTCTCGGCTCCGGATTTGCCCGCTACTCCCTGCCTGCAATAGGCGACAAGAGCTTCGACATTGATCCCGAATCCTATGTAACCTGGACAGGCGACATACTCAATCCTTCTCTGCACATAAATGCCACTGACCACGTCAAGGCCAATGTGCAACAGGAAGGCGCCAACTCACGCCTCATATACTTCGATGTGCTGCTATCTGTGCTCGGCACGCTTAACGCTCCTAAAGTATCCTTCGATCTCTCCACCGACGATGACATCACTGTGCAGAACGAGCTTCAGGGCATGACTGCGGAGCAGCGTTCGGCCTCGGCCATCAACCTCCTTCTATATAACACCTACACCGGCCCCGGCGTAAAGGCCAGCGCCAATCTCGGAGGCAATCCCCTCTATTCCTTCCTGGAGGGACAGCTGAACTCTCTCGCGGCAAAGTACATCACCGGCGTAGACCTCTCTTTTGGCATAGACCAGTATGACAAGACTGTGAACGGCGAGACTTCAGGCACTACATCCTACTCATATCAGGTGAGCAAAAGCCTCTTCGACAACCGATTCAAGATAGTGGTCGGCGGCAACTACTCCACAGATGCCAATGCCGATGAGAATTTCGCCCAGAATCTGATCTCCGACATCTCTTTTGAGTATTCCTTACGCCAGACTGCCACCTCAAGTATGTACGTGCGCCTCTTCCGCCACACAGGATTCGAAAGCATCCTTGAAGGAGAAATCACAGAAACAGGCGTGGGTTTTGTGCTCAAGCGCAAGATAGCCGATCTAAGGTCGCTGTTCCGACTCGGACGCAATAATAAAGCGACAGCCGATTCTCTCCCGGCCGACACGCCGCCGGCTGCTGCGGAGCATTGGCAAAAAATAGAATTACCATCCGACACATCATCTTCCGATCTATGAATACACGTCATATCTCCACCATATTCACGTGCTTCCTGCTCGCTCTTATGCTGGCAGGATGCTCCACCACGCGCCGCATACCCAAAGGAGAGGTGCTTTACACGGGCCTGAAAAAATTTGAGGTGACTCCCCCGGCAGGGGAGAAGGTGCCTGGCGATGTGGTGAGCAACGTAAAGAGCGCCGGCAATGTAAAGCCCAACAACCCCATGCCGTTTATGAGCCCCTATGTGCGCACTCCATTCCCCATAGGGCTATGGGTATACAATAATTGGAGCGACTCTGCCAAGGGGCTCAAAGGGTGGCTTTACGACAAACTCGTGAGTCAGCCGGTGCTCATATCATCCGTACGCCCCGAGGCACGCACAAAGATGATGAAGAGCATTCTCGACAATAACGGCTATTTCAACTCTTCGGCCACATACACGATTCTGCCCGATAAACGCAACCCTAAAAAAGCACGCATAAACTACAGTGTGCACACTGGCTCCCCCTACATGCTGGATTCCATAATCCTGCTCGGCAAGTCGCCCCACAGAGTGAGCGCCGTGATAGACTCTCTGGCGCCGCTCGACCCTTATCTTCATCCCGGCGAGCGATTCTCCACCGACTCACTCGCCGTGGCGCGCACCCGCATCGTAAATAAGCTCCGAAACATGGGCTATTACTATTTCCGGCCTGAATACATAGAGTTTCTTGCCGACAGCACCATCCATAAAGGCGCCATAGCGCTAAAGCTCGCTCTTGCCGAAGGAATACCGCAGGCAGCCCTGCGCCGATGGTATACGGGCAATGTCACGGTCAATGTATTGCGTAGATCACAGTCTGATCCCGGGACTCCCGACACCATACACTCTCCTCGTGCCGAGGTCATTGTGATGCGTCCTGCCCGGCTCCGGGATGGCCTCGTGCCCTCATGCATCTCTTTCCGTAAGGGGCGCCCATTCTCCGTGCGCAATATGGATCGCACGCAGACCCGCCTCTCGCGTCTGGGCATATTCTCATCAATCGACATGCAGGTATATCCGGCTGATTCTCTCGCTGCATCCGACACGCTTGACGTGGTCATTGACTGCCGATTCGACAATCCCATCGAAGCCTCAGTCGAGGTAAATGTCTCTTCCAAGAGCAATTCCTATCTTGGGCCGGGACTCATCCTCGGCCTCACAAACCGCAATATATTCGGAGGTGGAGAGCAACTGCGAGTGCAGCTTTCCGGATCTTATGAATGGCAGACCGGCCACAACTCTTCATCTGTATTCAACAGCTATGAATTCGGTCTTTCGGGTTCTCTCGCATTCCCCCGCCTGCTCGCGCCTAAATTCATCCCCCGCACACAGCGCGAACTCAACTGGACACGCATCTCCCTCAACGCCTCCATCCTCAATCGTCCTCATTATTTCAAAATGGCTCAATTCGGAGCTGACATATCATATGAATGGCGGGCCACCCGCAACACGCTGCATCAGTTCACGCCTCTTAAGCTCACTTACACCAAACTGATGCACACGACTCCGGAATTCGACTCCATTATGGCCGTGAATCCGGCCATCTCCGAGAGCTTCCGCTCACAGTACATACCCATGCTCTCTTACACATATACGCTCGACAAGTTCCTCGAACGAGCACGAATGAACGGCATAAACTTCTCGGCCACCATCACTGAAGCCGGCAACATATTCTCCGGAATCTACGCTCTGTGTGGCGTAAAGGGTGAAAAGAAACTCTTCGGCACCCCCTTCTCCCAGTTCATCAAGGGTCAGGCTCAACTCGTGTATTCGCGCCGACTTGTCAAGGGAAGCGACCAGTGGCTTGTATCGCGTGTGCTAATAGGAGCGGCACATGCCTATGGCAATTCTTCGGAAGTGCCATATTCCGAACAGTTCTACATAGGTGGAGCCAACAGCATCCGAGCCTTCTCTGTGCGATCGATAGGCCCGGGCTCCTATCGTGTGCCGGCAAATCAGATCAACGGCTATTTCGACCAGACGGGCACTTTCAAGCTTGAGCTGAACACCGAATACCGATTCCCCATCATAGGCATTCTGCACGGTGCGGTGTTCCTCGATGCCGGCAACATATGGCTGCTTAAGAACGACCCTCTGCGCCCGGGAGGACAGCTGCGCGCATCCTCATTCCTGCGCGACATAGCTTTGGGCACTGGAGTGGGGCTGCGCGTAGACCTCGGAATGATTGTGATAAGAGGCGATCTCGGCTACGGCCTGCATACGCCATATGACACAGGCACTCCCCACTACTTCAACATAGCATTCAAGGATGCCTTTGCTTTTCATCTTGCCATAGGCTATCCTTTCTGACAGTCAACCTCTTACTTCAAGCGAAAGGCATATCCCAGCGTGACCGTCACCGACATGGAATTGGCGCTGGAGAATGGCTCGGTGCGCCCGCACTTCACCACATTTCCCAACCCATAATAAAACCTCGCCTCAAGGTTGAGACTATTACGGGAATCAAGGAAATACTCCATGCCGAGTCCTGCAGAGATTCCGAAATCAACAGTGCCGGTGGCTTCAAGCGAGAGCTGCGCCACCTGTCGGTTCTTCAATGGAAAATCAGGCAACTCATCTATCATGGCCGGATCGAAATTAGCCGATGTGCTCTCGCCGAGAAG
Organism: uncultured Muribaculaceae bacterium; assembly: GCA_910579305.1. Classification (GTDB taxonomy): domain Bacteria; phylum Bacteroidota; class Bacteroidia; order Bacteroidales; family Muribaculaceae; genus Lepagella. Next base: position 51,462 of record CAJTTA010000001.1, on the reverse strand, counting down.
AAGTCCTATCTCCGGGCCAGCATTGATAAAAAAATGCGCGCGCGGAGAGCCGAAATAGATGTGGGCCAGCACGGGAAGCTGCAGATAATTGAGTGTGCGCCTGTAAGAATACCTCGTATTGTCTTCAAAATCTTCTTCCCATCCCCGCTGATCGAAATTAAGCTCGGCAATTATGCCGAAATGATTTTCTTCTATATATCGGCAGGTCACACCGGCCACAGCTCCGAGAGGCATCTTCTGCTTCACAGAGGGATTGAACTGAACCCGGCTGAGGCTCACGCCTCCCTTGGCCCCCACAAAGAAGTTGCCTTCATAATGAGTCTGCGCAGGGAGAGTGAGAGGTGCAGCCGCGAGCAAAAGAATGCTCAGTAGACTTGATAATTTCACAGGCGTATTTTATCGACAGTGTTATAGGGAGTAAAATGTATGAGGTATACGCATCCGTTAAGCATGCCGCTCCACATCTCCGGTCTCTCAGGATGAAAATCAAGCTGTAAGGCATCGATGCATGACTCGGCTCCGTTCATGTCGCCCCCGGTCTTAAGCAGATGAGGCAGGAAATAGCGGGCCACATCATAGCCCATGGCGGCATAGGCAGGAAATGACTTTAGGGGCGCTGCATCATAGGCAGCCTGGTAGGCGGCGTCGAAATCTTTCACTGCCCGGCCATCACCATCCTGGAAGAAGCGTGAAGGCACATAGGTGTCGGCCTTCTGGAATTTTTCCTTAAGCTGATCGGCAAACACCACCCATGTGGGACGCCCCACAAGTGAGATCTGCACTCCGGGTGTGCTCTCCATGGCAGCAGATATATCAGTGGCAAGCCGGGAGATGTCAGAACGTCTGTTGAGGTCGGAGACCACTACATAAGTCTCAGAAGGAGAGAACGCGTATTCCCGCAACGCCTCATAGGAGGGAAGGGTCTCATAGCTTCTTCCCTCACGTATCAACCGTTCAAGAAGAATCAGACTCACGGCTTCATCGCCGGGCTCATCCTCGGCTATGAATATATATTTGCTGTCGGGCTTGCCGGCCATGAGAAAGTCAACGCATGAGCCATAGAAATCGGCCGACGGGGGGAGCAATTGCATCATTCCCGCCGAGGAGAGATAGAGATCGCTCTTGGCATCAAACACGTTGATCACTTGCTTCTCATGCTCGGAGGCATAAGCCGCGAGTGAGGCTGGAAAATCTTTCTCATTTAAGGCTATGATGAGCGATGATGCGTCGAGCACAGAGTCGGAAGCAAGGGCCTCGGCAGATAGAGAGGCGGTATCGGCCTGACGCACATGCAGCTTTACACGGCCTCCTTCGCTCTTGAATGTATCAAGGCCAAGCAGGAAACCGCGCACGAACTCAAGATCGCGCTTCTTGTCTTCGGTCGTGGTGCCGGTGAGCAGAGTCACCTCAAGCGGCGCGCCAAGACGGTGTACCTCTTTGTAAATCATCAGGCGCCCCTCTGTCGTATTCTCTCGGGGATCGATCACTCTCTGACTTTGCATCACAGTGGTGTCGGCCACCAGAGGTATTATGATTTTCTTTCCCTTGAAGAGAGGCTCATCAGAATCATTCACCGCACGCAGCATTTCAGGCGTTATGCCGGCATCGGCCGCAAGACTCTCCCAGGTGTCGGCTGCCTGAGTCTTATAGGTGCGCTTGCCCACCATTTTCTTCTCCACCACAGGCACTTGGCGCATATCGGAACCCGGCGCGCCGGGTATAATACGCAGACGCGTACCCTCATCAAGATCACTCTCCCGCAATCCGCGATTGGCGCGGAAGATATCCGCCACAGTCGTATTATAGGTTCGGGCCAGAGCATAAAGCGTGTCGCCGTCCTTCACCGTGTAGATAAACGGCTCTGCTGCCACCTGAGGAATGCTGCTTTCCGAGGCGGCGGCGTCTTCCTGTGGCCGAGAGGGCACTGTAGTCTCCGACACCATGCTTGTGGCAGGCTTCGCTTCAGCGCCCTGCTGCGTCGCCTGCTCTATCATCATAGGATAATACAGCACCATGCCTTTCTTGAGATTGGCGGCCTTGGGATTATAGCGCATGAAAGTCTCTTCATCCCATCCGAAACGGGAAAGGAGGCCGAAGACGCTCTCATTTCCCTTCACTGTATAGAAATAGCAGTCTTTGCCGTCATGATTGATAACAGGCAAGCCTATATCCTGCTGTTGCGCGCGCAAAGAGAAAACAGTTGACGCAAGCATCAGTCCTGCACCTATGACATATTGAATCTTCTTCATGAAAATAAGAGGCTGTTAGAAAACAAGTTGACACTCCGAGGCCCTTGCCGGCAAGGGCCTCGGAGCAATCATTACTTCATGGCATAATGGATGGAGGTGGCCACCTCGGCATTATATGCCATCACGCCCTCGGAGCTGAGTTCCACTACACGGAAATCACCCTCGGGAGTAATCATCTTCACGTGATTCTCATCGACAAACGTCATGAACGGATGCTCCTCTCCATCTATATTTACAGCCCACGTCTGCTCCTCCTCAAGGAAGTCAAGACGCACGGTCTGCCCAGTGGTATCATCTATTATGTCATAGCCCTTGCCGTCACATTTCACAAGATACGTGCCATGCTCCGTATCTATCTTCTTGGTGCCGCATGCCACGGGATTGCTGCCGCTCCAGAATTCTATGGAATTGATCACAAGAAGGTCGGCCAGCGAAGTCACCTCATACACAGGCAGGATCCAGAAAGCGATGAACACCAGTTCGTTGACAAATTTATTGCTCACCTGCTTGTTCCATGAAAGCACCTTATTGGTGAGTGCAAACTTACCTATGCAGGAGGTAAACATCATTGATCCGGCCAGCGTAAGAATCAGGGCCACAGGAATAATCTTCTTTTTCATAACAGTATTGTTTTCTTGTTGAATGAGTTTAGTGAATTTGTGTCTTATACATATTGAAGGTATCCATCACACGCTTCACATAACGCACCGTCTGGGTACCTTTAAAGTAACCGTATTTCACCTCCGGGTCGCGGTAATACTCCGGATTGCTCTTGAGCAGAAGAGCCTGCTCCACATTTCCGTCCCACACCTGCGGATCACGCCCGCTCTTCCTGGCGATTACTATGGCATCGAAAATGTGGGCGCCCCCGCTGTTATAAGCGGCCACTACAAATTTCAGGCGCTCGTTGCGGTCGGGCACTTTGGAGGCAAACATTTTTTCAAGCGCCGCTATGGCCTTCACCGCTGCCTTCACATTCAGCTCCGGATCGGTGATCTGCGATGCGGGCAATCCCATGGCGGCCGCAGTGCGCGGCATGAGCTGCATCAGGCCTCGAGCTCCGGCCCACGACACCACATTCACATCGAAATGCGACTCATTATATGCCTGGGCTGCGAGCAACCGCCAGTCCCAACCGATATCGGAGGCATACCGGCGGAATATATCATCATATTGCGAGATCCTGCCGTTGCCGAGGATGGCACTGCGGGCTCCCTGCACTACCCCTTCGGCTTCGGGAAGCTGCTTGCTCAGCTCATAATATCTGCGGTAAATAGCCTTGCTCTCAGCCTTTGCCGAATTGCCTTTGGTCCACTCATCGACATCGGCGGCCAAGGCCGAGGCATTCCTGGCCACGGCCCATGAGGCCCGCTGCTCCATGCCTATGGGAAGCGACACATCAATATCATCATAATATGTGCGGGAGATGCGGGCTATGTCGGAGTCTATCACTGTGAGAGGAATCTCGCCGGCAGCCACCATCCCGATCATATCCTCGGTCACTACCGAGTCCTTCGATACAGGCTGAATCTCTATGCCGCCTCCCACCTCCCTGTTGAGATTGACAAGGCGGTAATAATACTTCGAGTCCTTCTCCACCACCACCTTGCGTCCGGGCAGCTCTGTCACATCGGTGATCTCGGGCCGGCCATTCACAAGCGGCTGCACAAGCACCTGATGGGTCTCGTTCTCAGGCCCGCAATGAAGCACCTGCGACTTGTATTCAGTCGTCTTTGGAATCTCATATGCCAGAATGTGCGCCTCGCCGCTCGCTAACATGCCTATGAGCTCATGGAAATTGTCGGCGAGTTTCACGCGCACCGGCATATGCCTGTCGGCGGCATATCTGCTTATCATCTCGTACTCATATCCCATGGGCTGGTCTCGGTAGATGAAATATGACGTCGGGCTATAGAGAGTGCCCACCACCAGCGTGTCGGGGAGTGCCCGCACAGAGCCTGAGTCCGCTGCAGTGTCATGGCAGGGGGCTTTCCGGCCGTCGCCGCCTGTGCAGCTCCAAGCCAGGAAGAGCAGTGCTCCCCAGAGAGTCATGACTATGCCTCGGCAGGGTTTCATCAGCCCCGGTAAGTGAATTCTCCTTTTTCCGAACGTATCGTGAGATGCTTGCCCGGTGAGGCCGCACGCTCCACGCGTCCCACCACTCGGGCCGGTATGCCGAATTCCTCACTCACAGCCATAACAGCCTCGGCATGCTCTGCGGGGAGGTAGATTTCCATGCGGTGGCCCATATTGAACACCTTGTACATCTCTTTCCATTCCGTGCCGCTCTGCTCCTGAATGAGGGCGAAGAGAGGGGGGACGGGAAACAGATTGTCCTTCACCACATGCAGCCCCTCGCCAAGGAAGTGGAGAATCTTGGTCTGCGCTCCGCCCGAGCAATGAATCATGCCATGTATCTCATGGCGCATGCGGTCGAGCAACTTCTTTATCACCGGAGCATACGTGCGTGTGGGCGACAGCACAAGGCGTCCTGCGTCGAGCCCCGTGCCCGGCACTTCATCGGTGAGATGCTTCGTTCCGGAATATTTAAGGTCATCGGGCACAGCCGGATCACACGTTTCCGGATATTTCTCAAGCAGATACTTGGCAAAGACATCGTGACGGGCCGAAGTCAGTCCGTTGCTGCCCATTCCGCCGTTATATTCACGCTCATATGAAGCCTGGCCGAATGAAGCCAGCCCCACTATCACATCTCCTTCGCTTATGCGTGCATTGTCTATGACATCTTCGCGACGCATGCGGCATGTGACCGTGCTGTCCACGATGATCGTGCGCACGAGATCTCCCACGTCGGCTGTCTCTCCGCCCGTGCTTATTATGTTGACACCCTGGGAGCGCAATTCGGCCAGCAGCTCCTCAGTGCCGTTGATGATGGCAGCGATCACCTCACCCGGTATCAGGCCCTTATTGCGCCCGATGGTGGATGAAAGGAGAATATTATCGGTGGCACCCACGCAGAGCAAGTCATCTATATTCATGATAAGGGCATCCTGCGCCACACCTTTCCATACGCTCATGTCGCCGGTCTCGCGCCAGTAGGCATAGGCCAGGCTCGACTTTGTGCCGGCGCCGTCGGCATGCATTATATTGCAATAATCAGGGTCACCGCCGAGCACATCGGGTATTATCTTGCAAAACGCTCCGGGAAAGATGCCTTTATCGACATTCTTGATGGCTGCATGCACGTCCTCTTTGGTGGCAGAGACTCCGCGCAGGTCATATCGGTTGCCTTCCATAATCAATTCTGTTTTGTTAAAATATCTTTAACTTGTATATAGCTGCAAAGGTACGCAATTTTTTTCACACCGGAGACTGTAATGCGCAAAAATCGCACATTTCTGCACACACCATCGTAGAAACGTGCAAAAATCACTGCACACATGCCGCCCATATGTGCAACAAAAGGCTCGGTTGCACACTTCTGCAAGAGCAGTGCAAAACTTTAAAACACGTTAAATAATTGATTATGACCACTTATCGATTTGGGAGACTCATATCTTTTTGCTATCTTTGCACACGGAAAACGATAGGAGACTATCGGTATCCACTCGAAAACGCCCTGTTTCAGGAAATGTTTTCAAGCACTTTGCAAGTATAGAATTTTAAGGACACAGATTGTAAATATATACCTTTATAATGGCAATGAAGTTAAAATCCATCATACTTTCCATGGCGGCATCGCTTCTCCCCCTCGGCGCCATGGCCCAGACTACCGCAACCCACGCCCACGCTCAGGCTCATGCCCAGCGTGCTCACATAGCCAAAGCCACGACGGCGCCCGACCGCGCCCGCATCGACCACTTCCTTGAAGAAGAAGTGGCTGCCCGCGAAGCCGCCGCAGCTCTTCCCGGTCTTTCCGCCGAATCAGCAGGCATGATCGAGGATCTGCTCAAGGAGGCCAACAAGCATCTCGGAAAGAGATATGTGCATGGATCAAAAGGGCCCAACACATTTGACTGCTCAGGCTTCACAAGCTACGTCTACAAGCAGTTTGGCTACAAAATATCACCCGCATCACGCGCACAGGCCGGTGAAGGCGTGGCCGTGGCCAAAGGCGATCTCCGCAAGGGCGATCTCGTGTTCTTCACCAGCCCCCGCAGCGGCGGCAATGTAGGGCACGTAGGCATCGTAGTCTCCGCCGACAATGAGAACGGACGCTTCAAGTTTATCCACGCCAGCCTCAAAGGCGTAAAGGTGAGCGAAAACACAGGCTACTACGCCCGCACCTATCTCCGCGCCCGTCGCATCATCACCCAGTAAGAAGAATCTACCATTACATATCATCAAAATAAAGAGAGGCTCCTGTATAAGTCTCTCTTTATTTTTTTGAAATTTGGGAACCGTGGAAACACGCAAAACCTCATTTCCTCAAGTCACCATATTGTGATTCTCTCTGATTCCGGCAGAGAGCAGGGTGATGAATCCGGCAAAGAGAATGCTTCGGAAAACGCCGTGATATTGCGCAGAGTGGCATTCACTCTCTGGCGTCCGAGCGAATGCGGATCCGATTTCACTCTCACCAGAACTTCCTCCGGACGTATGCTTTCAGCCCAAAGCTGCGCATAGGCTATGAAGAATCTCTGCACGGGTGAGAAGCCACCTATATCCTCGGCGAGACCTTGAGACGCGCTGTCGAGATAAGCGGTAAGGGCCACATTAAGTCCGCCCTGATCGGCAATGTTCTCCCCGAGCGTAAAGCGGCCGTTGGCATGTGTGCCCGGCGCCACCTCTATGGCATCAAACTGCTCCGCCAGTCGGTCGGCAAGCCTGTTAAAAGCCTCGGCATCCTCCTCCGTCCACCACTCGTTGAGATTACCCGTGAGGTCATAACGGCGCCCCTGGTCATCGAAACCGTGCGTCATTTCGTGGCCTATCACCACTCCTATCGCCCCGTAATTCAGCGCGTCGTCGGCATCGAGGTCGAAATAAGGGGGCTGGAGTATGCCGGCCGGGAAGCATATATCATTGGTATTCGGGCGATAATATGCATTCACCGTCTGCGGGTGCATGAGCCATTCATCCCTATCCACAGGCTTGCCCAGCTTATTATAGTTGTCACGCACATACCAGCGTGATGCCTCACATACATTCTCCAGGTAGCTCTTGTGAGGATCTATATGAATATCCGAATAGTCCTTCCACTTGTCGGGGTAACCTATCTTCACCGTCATCCGCGCGAGCTTCTCGAGAGCCTTGGCCTTGGTAGGCCCGCTCATCCATGCCAGTGCCGAAATGCGCTTGCCGAGAGCCTCACGCAGATTTTCCACAAGGACAAGCATACGCTCCTTGGCCTGCGGAGGAAAATATTTCTCTACATACAGCTGGCCCAGAGCCTGCCCCAGCATAGAGCCCGGAATGGCCATGGCACGCTTCCATAGCGGCTCGCGCTCCTCTATGCCACTCATAGTGACGTCATACATCCGGAAGCTGGCCTCATACAGGTCATCACCCAGCAGCCCTGTGGCCGCATCGATGGCCTGAAAAGATATGTAGTCTTTCACCGCCTGCTCCGAGAGAGAAGGCCAATAGTCGCTGAGCTTCCTGAGATAATTGAGCGACCCCACATTAAGACTCTCCACCTCGGGGAGCCCCAGGGCCTTGAAATACCGGCGCCAAGCTATGCCGGGCATCTCGGCCTCCAGCTCTGCGAGAGTGCGGGGATTGTGCGCGAGGAGCGGATTCCGGCGTTCCTCGCGGGTCTTCTTGAAGCCGGCCAGTTCCGTTTCTATCATCATCACATTGTCACGCACCCGGTCAGCCTCCGAGGCACTGTAACCGGCTATGCCCATCACCTCGGTTATGTAATTGCGATAAGCACTGAGAATGCGGGCATGCTCATCGCTCTCCACAAGATAGTAATCCCTGTCGCCGAGGCCGAGGCCACCCTCGCCCACATGGAGGATATTGATTGTGGAATCCTTGGGATCGGCACCTACGCCTGAAGAGAAGAAACTCGCGGTAAGGCCGTCATGCGCCCAGGCTATAAGCTCTATCAACTCATCGGCAGGCGCATTGGCAATTCTGGACAACTGCCCCTGCATGGGAGCCATCCCCTCGGCGTTGCGACGCTCCACATCGAGCCCCATGCGGTAAAGATCATTTATCTTCTGCGCCACGGTGCCGGGTTTCCCTGCATCGGGATGCAAAGCAAGGGAGTCTACGAGCTCGCGGAGCTGCAGACGGTTCTTCTCTCTCAGATCATCAAAAAGTCCATAACGGGCATATTCGCCCGTAAGCGGATGCCTGTCAATCCATCCACCGGCGGCGTAATCATAGAAATCATCGGCCGGAGAGGCGGCGAGATGCATATTGGCGGTATCCACACCATGCGCCTCGACCCTTTGTTCCTTAATCGTTTCCTTATTCATAATGCAAAATTAATGCAAAATACCGATACCATCTCTCTCTTGGCAATAAAAAAGACAAGAAACACGCTCACAAGAGGCCAACACCAAGGTCTAAGAGCTTCAACCTGCATAATTTTTACGCCACACTAAAATTTTGAAGAAATTTAATCTTTAAAAGTTTTGTAATTTAAAAAAAATGCCTACCTTTGCCACATCTAATACCACCAACAACAAAACCTCCAATTCTTTCATATAAATACACTTATACTACATAACACATAAGAATATTTAAATTTTCTGTATACCTCTATATTTCAACATCTAAAATGAAAAAATCAGCAATTGTCATCGCAGCCCTTGGCTGCCTGCTGCCGTTCCAGTCGGTATCGGCACAGAATTCAATGATGCCTGAGATTATCAATCCGAGCCCAGGAACGGATATGGTAGTAATGCGCATTTCCGACAATGGGCTTTGGGGCATTGCCGAGACGGCAGGCTCCAACGACGGCTCTATTGCCCCGGCAGGAGGCACTCTTATCAACATAGCCAACCCATCGGCTAACGTAACCATCACACACCCTTCCGGTCTCGCCGGAGTAAGCGACGTGACCAATGACGGTGAAATCGTGGTAGGCGAATGTGTGGGCAAGCCCGCTTTCTGGAAGCAGTCCACTAAAGAATGGACTCAGCTCCCTCTGCCTCCCGGCTACATCTTAGGACGCCTCACAGCCGTAACCCCCGACGGAAAAATCGCGATAGGCAACATATCTCAGGTAAACGAATGGAGTTTCACTCCTGTGGCTTACGACCTCACAACTCTTGAGATCATAGAGCTCCCCGGCATACCTCATGTGGATATGGACAACAACAACACAGGCCAGACTTCTGTGTCGAACATATCTGCCGACGGCCGATATCTCGTGGGCCTGGTATCGCAGAGCTACTACCCTGACGTGTGCTCATATATATATGACCGCAACACTTCCACTTACAAATTCATAGGCTTCAACACGCCCGCCGGATATGATCCCGACAAGCCCATGACTTCCAAAACAAAATGGACTCCGCTGGCTGAGAACCTCTCCTTCATCGATGAGATCAATATCAGCCCTAACGGCAAGTGGGCCTCCGGTTTCGCTTATGTTACAAACCCCATACCCGGCAGTGAATTCTTCAATGAATACTACACCGCCTATCTATATAATGTAGAGACCGGCGAATTCACATTATACAATGACGCATCAGACTCCGACACTGCAGGATTTGCCATAACCAATGATGGTATGGTGCTTGCCGCAACTCCGGTAAGCAACCCCTACAGCAACTTCATGATACGTCATGACGGCTATTACTATTCCTTCGACGAAATATGCCGGCAGATATATGGCTTCGACTTCGTGAAACGCACAGGATATCCCGTGACAGGTAAACCCGCTTCCGTGTCAACCGACGGTCTCACCATCGCCATGATACCCTCTACCAGCACTTCCTACATACTCCGTCTCAAGGAGCCTCTCAGCGAGCTGTGCGAACGCATCGACCTCCTGGGCGACTACACTGTCACTCCGGCCAGCGGAAGCACATTCACTTCGCTGAGCAACATTCAGCTCTCTTTCAACCGGGACATCACAGTGGCAGGTCTCACAAAAGCAAAGATTCTGGATCAGGACGGAAAGCTCGTGCGTGAATCTCTCAAGATTACCGCCGAAGGGAAGAAGGCCACCATCTCTTTCCGCACCACGACTCTCGATCCCGGAAAGACCTACACCGTGCAGATTGCAGCAGGCACATTCTCCATGGCCGGCGACTCCAAAAAAACTACCAAAGAAATCAATCTCACTTACACCGGCCGCGCCGAAGGCAATGTGCAGACCACAGCGATATATCCGGCTGACGGCGCCACCATTGCCCGCCTGGATGTATCCTCCAACCCCATCATCCTCACCTTCGACTCTCAGGTGCAGCTTGCAGCCGGTGCAAAGGCTTCTCTCTTCCGTGATGATGAGGAAGCTCCTTTCTGCACGCTCGACATGGGTGTATCCGGCAATACCGTGATGGTTGCCCCCATTACTGGGCAATATCTCTTCAAGGGCACAAGCTATCGCGTAGAGATTCCCGCCGGCGTGATCACCGACATAAGCGGTTCCGGCCCTAACGATGCGATAACCCTCAACTATACCGGTTCATATGTGCGTGAGATAACCCCGGGTTCACAGTACATTTTCAATGAAGACGGCAATCTCTCCACTAACTGGATGTTCTACGACGGCGACCAAAACACCCCCACCTCACTCATGAGCACATGGGGATTCACCAAAGAATATCCCTGGTATTCAGTGCGCGACAAGAACACCAGCAATGACTGGGCTATGGCGTCTCACTCCATGTACAACCCCGCAGGAAAGAGCGATGACTGGGCTTCTACCGTGCAGCTCTACATCCCCGATGATCACTGCGTACTTTCATTCGACTCCCAGAGCTACCTCTTCGACAAGCAAGACCGTCTCAAGGTTTATCTCTTGGCCACCGATGACATAATCAACTATCTCACTCCCTCTGCAGTGCAACGCTTCCGCGATGAGGGCACCGTGATCTATGATGAGATTCAGTCTCCCGGAGCCTCCGAAGAGGGCCTTGAAGGTGACTGGAAGCACACCAGCATAAGCCTCGCCCCCTATGCAGGCAAATCCATCTACATCGCATTTGTAAATGAAAATAATGACCAAAGCGCGATATTCCTTGACAACATCCGCGTTGAGCGTGAGATCAAATACTTCATTGACTTCACTTCTCCCACCTCCGTAGTGGACAAGGAAAGCCAGGATATTGCCGGCAACATCACCATAGCTACCGATCTCCAGAAGTACACTTCCCTTGCTATCGAGCTGCGTGACGCCGACAACAATGTAGTGGATACCTACTCCGCTTCAGGTCTCTCTCTCGACAAAGGCGACAGCCACAAGTTCAGCTTCACCAAGCCTCTGCCCCTCACCACAGGAGAAATCAACAACTTCTCTCTTGGCATCACTCTTGACAATGATGCTTCGGTATACGCAGGATCTATCAAGAACCTGGCTTTCGAACCCGTTCAGCGCGTGGTGCTTGAAGAGTACACCGGCAGCGCATGTGGTAACTGCCCCATGGGCATCCTTGCTATCGAGAATCTGCAGCGCATCTACGGCGACCGATTCATCCCCATCACTCTGCGCTGCTATCAGGGCGACGTGCTGGGCACAGGCGTCACCGGACTTGCTTCGTTCCTCGGCCTCAACGCCGCTCCCACCGGTCGCATCAACCGCGGAGAAATCACAGGCCCCATGGCAACAGAAAACCCGGAGAACCCCGTATATAGCTTTACCGGCCAGCAATTCGCAGGTAGCGACCCCACATGGCTCGACGCCGTGCAGGAGGAATTTGCCAACGGCACGACAGCCCAGATCGATATCGTTCCCGATTATAATAAAGAAACAGGTGAGGTGACTGCCACCTGCACTGTGCGCAGCGCTCTGAACCTTTCTTCCCAGAGCCTCTCCCTGCTCGGTATCATCACTGAGAATAAGCTCATCACTTATCAGGAGAACTATCGCTACACCTCCACTGATCCCATCTTCGGTGAATGGGGCGAAGGCGGCGCATATGGCTCAAAGCTCGTATATCCCTATGAGACCAACGATGTGGCACGCGGATGCTACGGCACTACCTTAAACGGCACCGGCGGCCTCCTTCCCGCCGATCTAAAGGCCGGCGAGAGCTATACCGCCAACATCGGTGGCCCGCTGCCTTCCAATGTAGACAATCCTGCCAACTGCGTATTCAATGTCCTCCTCATCGACACCAACACCAACCGCATCATCAATGCCGCAGCCAAGGAGCTCACTGAAGGCGGCAGCGTAGAAAGCATCGGCGCCGGAGGCAACTCCATCGCAGTCAAAGTGGCCGGAGGCACAATCGTAGTGACCGGCTCCGGACTCGTACAGGCCACTGCCTACAACACTCAGGGCATGCGCCTCGACACAGCCGCCTCTCAGGACGCTGTAACTCTCGAGGTTCCTGCCGGAATCATAATCCTTGAAGCAACCGACGCAAGCGGCCACATCGTCCGCAAGCTCGTGGTGCGATAATCTCACCGTCCTCTATTGAAGCAGGGCTGAGGCCCGAAACGAGCCTCAGCCCTGCTTTTCGATACAAGAATTCAATTATCTTTTTATTAATCATCCAACACTCTATCTGCAATGAAGAAACTAATACTTTCTGCAATGTGGAGCAAGGTGCTTCTACTCACACTTATCTGCGTAGGATTCATTCAGGCCAAAGCAGCCTCCACCGATCTCGGTGCCATTGAGCTGGACAAGGTCTATGATTTACCCTACTCAGAAATTAAAGGCACATTTACTCCCACAAAGTCCGGAATTCTGCTTCAAGACGGCGGTTCCGACATAAATATCTACACCGACGCAGCCCACTCCAAGGCGGTGGATCGCATCTTTAAAGGTTATGGAGGCACATATGGCCCTACCTATACCTATGAAGTGACTGCAGGTACTACCTATTACTTGTATGCCAAATACAACCTTAGTTCCTCTCGCATGATGCTTTCCATGGGAGGCACTGCGGCTCTTGAAGTGACAAAGATAACTCCGGAGAACGGATCTGTCTTCTCTCATGACACCAATCGCCAGGCTATCGTCACCTTCTCCTCTGCCATCACCGCAGGTTCCGCATCTGTCACCGCCGGCTCAAAAACCGGCAAAGCCTACGTGTCTGTTCAGGGCATGACAATGTGGATCGACCTTGAAAACACCATCCGCACATGGTGCAACGACGGCACTCTGAATGCCGGTGATGAGTTCACTGTGACTGTCAATGACATCAAGAGCGAGCTTAACGGAACGCTCTATAACGGTGACGGCAAACTCACTCTCACCTACAAGGCCACCGGCAAGTCAGCAAAAATGCTCCGCGCCTCTGTGCCTTCCACATTCAAGTCATATTTTGCTCCCACCGACCCGGAATCTATTGTAACCCTCACATTCGACAGCGACCTTGACACACAGTCAGGAGTAGCCGTAATAGGCTATGGTAATGTCGAAGGCGAGACCGGCGAATATTACTATGAGGAGCTCCCCGTGACGGTAGATGGCAAGACTCTCTCCGTAGATCTCTCCGGCAAGCTTCGCCGTCCTCAGGACATGGTGACTTCCGCAACTCTCTACGAAAATATCACTTTCGCCATCAATAAAGTGAAAGACGCCTCCGGAAAATTTGTGGAAGGCGGCGGTGCCGGCCTGATAGGCAGCTTCTCTTGGTCTCTCCCCTACAAAGAGCTGAGCAAGGTAGATGTAGCCAGTGAATTCACTCCCGCCAATGGCTCAAGCCTCGAAGGCGTAAGCGCGATAGAGGTATGGATCAACGGCATCAACGCCATACAGTTTGACGGTTTCCGCTTCACTTATACCGACGGCAACGAGACCAAGAAAGCCGATGTGCCTATGTCTCAGATCACCCGCGAGGCGGATGGCAGCGATGCAGCCATATTCACTGTGCCTGTGCCTGCAGCCGTAGTCGGCAAGACCAATATCAATGTCGCTCCATTTAATCTTGTGAGCACCGACGGCATAGACCATTCAAGAGATGTCAATGCCATATACGATGGATTTGCAATCCTCTCTTCCATCCCTGCAAATGGTGAGACATTCGCCATCCTGCCTGCTGACTATACCATACAGATCACCACTAACTATGCCGAGAAATATCCTGAGATGTACATAATGTATGAGATCGAGGATATGAATCCCGCAGACCCCGCAGATGTAATAGTAAAGGGTGAGTCTTGGATGACACGCCAGGAAGACGGCTCTTATTCAGCCGTGGTTCCCCGCGACATAAAGCTCCTGCTCGGCCACGAATATCACATCAACTTCACCGCATGGGAATCCGAGGCTGACAAGAACTACAAAGAACCCGCCATAGGATCAGCTTTCATAAGCATACATGGTCAAAGCGCTCCCTTTGTAGCCAGCGAAATCACTTTTGAGAGCATTGACCCGGCTGAAGACACCATGCTGGCGCCTGAAGAGACTGTATTCACTCTCACTTTCAGCGGCCTCGTACACATCAGCTCCGACAAGGCTCAGGTACTCCTCGGACAGGGTATCTCTCAGCCTTTCGATAAAATAGAAGCTGTAAATGGCACTTCTGATTCTGAAGACGGCCTCACATATGCCAACACATGGAAGCTCACCATCGGCGAAGAATTCATGCAAACACTCACGGCCGAGCTGATGATCTCTGTAGCTGCTACCGACATGAATGGCCGCGTAGTTCTGGGCAACACAGGCACCGAAGAGAATTCTTACTTCCTGTTCACTTATCCCGTGAACACCATGTATGATGACTTCACTCTCACTCCCGAGGACAACGAATCAGTAAGGTCTCTCCTTAACTTCGTAGCCTCTTCCGACCGCACTATAGGATTCTCCTACGCCGTGCCCATGGAGGATGCCGTAGTCATGGACAGTTCCCACAATATTGTGGCTCGAGTGAAATCCGTAGAGGAATACTCCGGCATCGATCCTCGCGAAGAAGGCGATGAGACTTGGGGCATAACTTCACTCCTGCTCACTCTCGACACTGAAATAAGCGAAGCCGGAACATATGTCTTCACTATCCCCGCAGGATACTTCACCACCGGCGAGCAGTTTGACGCCAAAGAGACTATCGAAAAGGTATATACCTACACCGTGACCGGCGCCGGAGGTTCTGAAAACTCTGTGACTCTCGATCCGGCCCCCGACAGCATTCTTGCCTCTCTTTCTTCCATCACCATAACCTTTAATGAAGAAGAGGGAATCTCTGCCGGATCCGGCAAAGCCACTCTGACCCGCGTGGAAGACGACACAGTATTCACCCTGCCTGATCTTGAGATCGACTGGGACAAAGATATGAATGTGCTCGTTCAGCCCATAGGCCAGACTATCACTGAGAAAGGCTCTTACGACTTCCATATCCCCGCAGGCTACATCCTGTGTGGCGATGACGGCGCTCCCTGCCAGGATATGCACTTCATCTATACTATAGACGATGGCGGCATATCTGTTATCGCTCCCAATGCTGACGGTCTCTTCGACGTCTACAGCATCTCAGGCATGCTCATCAAGCGTGCGGCTGACGCTTCTCAGCTCCGCGAGTTGCCTGCCGGCATCTACATCGTGAACGGCGTTAAGATCATAATCCGCTGATCCCACAGTATCCAATATAGACAAAATGGAGGCGTTTCAACGTTGAAGCGCCTCCATTTGTATATATCATGACTATATGCCTGATATCAGCGATTCTTCAATTCATCATATTGCATCTGGGCAAGTTCCCACACGCTCATCTGATTCTCAAGCGATTTCTTCACCTTTGCATATTCCTCGAGCAACTCGGCGTCTGATTCTCCCTGTGCCAGGTGAGCTTCCAGGGCACTCTGCGCCGACTCAAGTTCAGCTATGGCCTTCTCGGCATTTTCCACTTCGCGTGCCGCCTTGCGCAGAATCTTCTCGCGCTCTTTCTGCTCGGCATAGCTCAATTGTCGCTTTTCCTTGACAGGAGCCGAAACCGGGAGCTCCCCGGCAGGCTTCTTGCGGATTGGTGAGGCCTCCAGCTCGGAGAGCGACTCCAGACGCCGGCTTCGCAGAAAATCATAAATACCACCCAGGTGCTCGCGCACGCTTCCCCCGCCGAATTCATACACTTTATCGACAAGCCCGTCAAGGAACTGGCGATCATGGCTCACCACGATGACAGTGCCGTCAAACGCCTGTATCGCATCCTTGAGAATATCCTTCGTCTTCATGTCAAGATGATTGGTAGGCTCATCGAGTATGAGCAGGTTCATCGGCTCAAGCAAGAGGCGCAGCATGGCCAGGCGAGTCTTCTCTCCGCCCGAAAGGACTTTGACTTTCTTGTCGGCAGCCTCGCCGCCAAACATGAAAGCTCCCAGGAGGTCGCGTATCCTGAGACGCACATCCCCCACGGCCACATGGTCGATAGTGTCGAATACCGATATTTCTCCATCGAGGAGCTGTGCCTGATTCTGCGCGAAATAGCCTATCTTCACATTGTGGCCTATCTTGAGAGAACCGGTAAAGGGCACTTCCTGCATTATGCACTTCACGAGCGTGCTCTTTCCCTCGCCGTTCTTGCCCACAAAGGCCACCTTTTCGCCTCTGCGCAAGGTAAAGGTAGCATGGTCGAAGACCTGGTGCTCACCGTAAGCCTTGCCCACATCATCAAGTATCAGAGGAAAATCTCCACTACGGGGTGCGGGAGGGAACTTGAGATTAAGATGGGAAGTATCCACCTCATCCACCTCTATGGGCACAATCTTCTCAAGCTGCTTGATGCGGCTCTGCACCTGCACAGCCTTCGAAGGCTTGTAGCGGAAGCGCTCTATGAAGTCACGGGTGTCGGCTATGAGTTTCTGCTGATTCTCATAGGCGCGCATCTGCTGCTCCACCCTCTCTCGGCGCAGTTCCACGAAGTGCGAATAATTCACCTTGTAGTCATAAGCCTTGCCACAGGAAATCTCTATCGTGCGATTGGTCACATTGTCTATGAAGGCTCTGTCGTGACTCACGAGCAGGAGAGCCTTTCCGCGCGTGACGAGGAATTGCTCAAGCCATTGTATCGACTCGATGTCAAGATGATTGGTAGGCTCGTCGAGCAACAGCAGATCAGGGCGGCGGAGCAATATCTTGGCAAGCTCCACACGCATGCGCCATCCGCCTGAGAATTCTCTTGTGGGGCGCGTGAAATCCGTGCGCAGGAATCCGAGACCGAGCAGTGTGCGTTCCGCCTCGGCCTGCATCTCCTCTGCCCCTTCCATCTCTATGCGCTCATTGAGATAAGACAGACGATCAATAAGCCCGGCATAGTCTTCACTCTCATAGTCAGTGCGCGATGCAAGCTCGGCTGAGATGCGCTCCACCTCTTCTCGGCGCGATGTGATGTGAGAGAAGGCCTTGCGCACTTCATCGATCACTGAAGTGCTGTCGGCAAGGTTCATCTGCTGAGGCAGATATCCGATGGTGATGTCAGCCGGACGTCCCACTGTGCCTGCCGTAGGCTCCTGCTCTCCTGCTATTATCTTGAGCAGAGTGCTCTTGCCGGCACCGTTCTTGCCTACAAGCGCTATGCGGTCTGATTTATTTATTACCGCGCTTATTCCGCTGAACAGAGGGCGGGCACTGAATTCCACCCCGAGATTCTGAATACTTACCATATCTCTCAGTCGTTAAATCGATGGAGCAGCGGGCCATAGGCATCAATACGGCGGTCGCGAAGGAACGGCCACCAACGGCGCACCTGCTCCGAGCGTGTCATGTCAATATTCACGATCTCTATCCCAGGCGCATCATCAGACGCGCGGTAAAGGAATTCTCCCTGCGGCCCTGCGGCAAAAGAACTGCCCCAAAACTGTATGCCTCCCGTAGCCCCGGAGGGATCAGGCTCATATCCCACTCTATTGACCGTCACGACAGGGAGACCATTGGCCACGGCATGACCGCGCTGCACGGAGATCCATGCCTCACGCTGGCGCTGCTGCTCATCGGCAGTATCCGTGCTCTCCCACCCTATGGCCGTGGGATATATCAGTATCTCCGCTCCTCCGAGAGCCATTATGCGGGCGGCCTCGGGAAACCATTGATCCCAGCACACAAGCACTCCAAGCCTCCCCAGTGATGTCTCTATAGGGCGGAAGCCCAGATCTCCGGGTGTAAAATAAAACTTCTCGTAATATGCCGGATCATCCGGTATGTGCATCTTGCGGTAACGTCCGGCCTCGGAGCCGTCAGTGTCATATACTATTGCGGTATTATGACTTAGCCCGGCAGCTCTGCGCTCAAAGAAAGAGCATACGATTACCACGCCGTGCCGCGCGGCAGCCTCTGCATAAGGGCGGCATGCGTCGCCCTTATGCGACAGATCTCGGGCGAGGTCATGGGTATCCACATTCTCCGTCTGACAGAAATAGAGCGAATCGTGAAGCTCCGAAAGCACCACGAGCTTTGCTCCCCGCGCGGCAGCATCCGCTATCGCGGCAAGATTCCGGGCGCGATTGGCATCAATGTCGGCCCCATACTGCTGTTGGCACAGGGCTACAGGTATTATTCTATGTGTCATTGTCATTCAGGTATTTGCATTGTGGCGCAGTGAAGAGAGCCATGCTGGCGTATCAGTGCACGGCAATCCACACTCACAGTCTCGCGGGTGGGAAAGACCGAGGCCACAGTAAGGCGTGCAAGCTCATCGGCAAGAGGCTGCCCATAGGCCGGCACAAGCACCTTATTATTAGTTATGAGATAATTGGCATAAGTAGCAGGAAGACGTATTCCCTCTTCCTCATCGAAAATAGCTTCGGGCAACGGCAGCTCCACGAGGTTATATGGCAGTCCGGAATCCGTGCGCATCTCCTTAAGTTGCGCCGCCATGGCCTGCAGGTCGGAAAAATGCTCGTCATCGCGGTCGGCACAGCCCACATAAATTATAGTGTCGTCAGGAGCCATGCGTGCCAGCGTGTCTATATGGCTGTCTGTGTCATCCCCTGCCAGGGCGCCATGATCGAGCCAGAGCACGCGGCATATGCCCAGCCGCAGAGAGAGTTCCTTCTCCACTTCTTGCTTGGTGAGTCCTCCATTGCGATTGGGCGAGCAGAGGCAGCGGGAAGTAGTGAGCAACGTGCCCTGGCCATCGGTCTCCACGGAGCCTCCCTCGAGCACGTAATCTCGCTGATTCACATATGATGCCGACATAAATCCATTCCGGGCCATGCGCAGGTTCACAAGGTTGTCACGGTCGGATGCAAACTTCAGGCCCCAGCCATTGAAGCCGAAATCCAGCAGTCGCATGGAGGCGTCTTCCCTCACTGCGATAGGGCCATAGTCCCGCACCCATGTGTCATTATAATCGGTCTCATGAAGCGTCACGTTCTCAAGCGCGCCAAGCCCGAGATATCTTATAGCCTCGGCCCTGGAGCGCACGAGCATATGCACAGGCGTGCCGCAGCCCTGCAACGAGGCAAGAATGCCGCGATAACAATCGTGCACTTCTTCAAGCATATAGGCCCAGTCGGTATCTTCATGGGGCAATACAAGGAGCAAGGCCTGCTGCCGGCTCCATTCAGGCAGGAATGAACGCCGTAAAGAATCAGATGTATCCATAGGTCGTAAAAATTTATCAAAATTAAGTCTAAATCTCCACATAAAAAAATATCGGCCCGAAAATCAGAGAAAAGCCATGGGTTCATCCGGGTTTCAAAATCTCTGCCGGATGGAGAAAGCCCTTGTGGCAGTATGTGTGACAGTCTTTGACATGCGTTAACCGCAATCCGCTCCGCAGCGCGTGAACAGTCGCGACTGAAGCCAATCCTCCTGAAAATCAGAGGATATACACGTATGATTATAAAAAAACAGAAATCCCTTGAAACTTTTAGCACGTAAATTGTTAATAATGTAGTGACGCTCTGAAAGAGCATTTATTCAATCTGTAATATAAACTTATAAATCATATACAATTATGGCTAAGATAATCGGTATTGACTTGGGTACCACCAACAGTTGCGTAGCTGTGCTTGAAGGCAAGGACCCTGTAGTTATTCCTAATAATGAGGGACGTAACACCACTCCCTCTGTAGTGGCATTCGTGGACGGCGGCGAGCGCAAAGTAGGCGATCCCGCAAAGCGTCAGGCCATCACCAACCCCACCCGCACCATTTACTCCATCAAGCGCTTCATGGGTGAGTCATGCGACAAGGTCGCTGATGAAATCAAGCGCGTCCCCTATAAAGTAGTCTGCCAGAACAATATGCCGAAGGTGGACATCGACGGCCGTGAGTACACTCCTCAGGAAATCTCTGCCATGATTCTTCAGAAGATGAAGAAGACAGCCGAGGATTATCTGGGACAGGAAGTGACAGAAGCCGTGATCACGGTTCCCGCATATTTCGACGACTCCCAGCGTCAGGCTACCAAGGAAGCCGGCGAGATCGCAGGCCTTAAGGTGCGTCGTATCGTCAACGAGCCTACAGCCGCAGCCCTGGCTTATGGTCTCGACAAGAGCGACAAGGAGCAGAAGATCGCAGTGTTCGACCTTGGCGGCGGCACATTTGATATTTCCATCCTTGAGCTTGGCGACGGCGTCTTCGAAGTGAAATCCACCAATGGCGACACCCACCTGGGTGGCGATGACTTCGACCACGTGATCATCGACTGGCTGGCCGATGAATTCAAGAATGATGAGGGTGTGGATCTCCGTCAGGATCCCATGGCCATGCAGCGTCTCAAGGAAGCTGCGGAGAAAGCAAAAATCGAGCTTTCATCCTCCACTTCCACCGAGATAAATCTCCCTTACATCACTGCCACTGCTTCCGGCCCGAAGCACCTGGTGAAGACTCTCACACGCGCAAAATTCGAGCAGCTCGCCGAGCGTCTCATAGATGCAGTGGCCATTCCTTGCCGCAACGCCCTCAAGGATGCAGGTCTCTCTGCTTCTGAAATCGATGAAGTAATACTCGTGGGCGGCTCCACCCGTATCCCCGCCATCCAGGCAAAAGTGAAGGAAATCTTCGGCAAGGAGCCCAATAAGAGCGTAAATCCCGATGAAGTAGTGGCCATAGGCGCTGCAATTCAGGGCGGCGTGCTCGCCGGCGACGTAAAGGACGTGCTCCTGCTCGACGTAGTGCCCCTGAGCATAGGTATCGAGACCCTTGGCGGCGTAATGACCAAGCTCATTGAGGCCAACACTACTATCCCCACCCGCAAGAGTGAGACATTCTCCACCGCTGTTGACAATCAGCCTGAGGTGACCATTCGCGTGTTGCAAGGTGAGCGCGCCAAGGCAAGCGACGACAAGCTTCTCGGAGAGTTCAACCTCGCCGGAATCAATCCCGCACCTCGCGGAGTGCCGCAGATCGAAGTGACTTTTGAGGTGGATGCCAACGGCATTCTCAACGTAAGTGCAAAGGATAAGGCCACCGGCAAGGAGCAGAGCATCCGCATCGAGGCCTCAAGCGGCCTGAGCGACCAGGAGATCCAGCGCATGCGCGATGAGGCCAAGGCCAACGAGGAGGCAGACCGCCAGTTCAAGGAAAAAGCCGACAAGCTCAACCATGCCGACGCCATGATCTTCCAGACCGAGAAGCAGCTTAAGGAACTTGGCGACAAGATTCCGGCCGACAAGAAGGCTCCCATAGAAGCTGCCATAGAGAAGCTCCGCACTGCCCACAAGGCTCAGGATCTCGCAGGCATAGATGCCGCCGAGAAAGAGCTTAACGATGCTTTCCAGGCTGCCGCCCAGGATATAGCCGCCGCTCAACAGGCTGCCGGCGCTCAAGGCCCTCAGCCCGGCGCTCAGCCCGGTGGAAACGCTGGTGGACAGGCTCCTGACGGAGGCGTGCAGGACGTAGACTTTGAGGAAGTGAAATAAACATATTGCAAGATGAGTGCGGCGCCCGGATTTTTCGTTAAAGACCGGTGCGCCGCACTTACTTTTAGAATGTCGCAGGACTGTATTAAAAAAATCTGATATTATGATAAGACTGAATTGCTTTATACTTCTTGAAGAAGAGGAGCGCCGCAAGCCGGTGATTGAACTTGCCACTGAACTCACGGCTCTTTCACTGCACGACAAAGGGTGCATAAGCTATGACCTGTACGGGTCTCTCACTGTAGACAATCATCTCATGATCTGCGAGACCTGGAAAAGTCAGGAAGACCTGGATGCCCACATGGCTTCCGAGCACTTCAAGCGCATTGTGCCGAGGCTAAAGGAGCTCTCTGCCATGACGCTGGAAAAATTCACATTCTGATTACCTGTCTCCGACGACTTCAGGAACCATACATTCACATAACACCCGAGGGTGCATGGAGATTCCTCTTTTCCATGCACCCTCGGGTGTTATGTGACGCATCCTGTCAGTTCCTCGGTCTCAGCTGCCACATGGCTATTGCCGCCGTCGCCGCCACATTGAGAGAATCCACACCGTGGGCCATGGGTATGCACACCACATGATCGGCATCATCTATTGTAGAGTCGGGAAGTCCCCAGCCCTCGCTTCCCAGTATAAGAGCAAGCCTTCGGGCGCCTGCAAGCACGGGGTCATCGATGTTGAGGCAATCGGGCCTGAGAGCCAACGCCGCCGTGGTGAATCCCATCGAGCGCAGAGTGGGAACAGGAGCGTCGATCCACGCCCACGGGATAAGGAATACCGACCCCATGGAGACTCTTGCGGCACGGCGCCCGAGAGGATCGCAGCAATCCCTGGTAAGCAGCAAAGCATGCAGCCCGAGTGCGGCGGCAGAGCGAAAGATCGAACCTATGTTTGTGCTGTCGCTCACCTCCTGAAGCACTCCGATGCGTGTGGCTCCACGACAGACGTCTTCCACACTCTTCTCAGCGGGACGGCGCATGGCACAGAGCACACCGCGAGTGAGCGTATATCCCGTGAGCGAGGCAAGCAGATCACGCGGGCCGGTAAAGACCGGAATATCCTGATGTGCCACTATAATCTCTGCGGCATCGCCCGCTATATGCTTTTCCTCACAAAGCAGGCTCACCGGGCGGCAGCCGCTTGCAAGTGCCGTCTTTATCACTTTAGGGCTCTCCACTATCACAAGCGCTTCATCGGGCCTGAGCCTATTGCGCAACTGCGCCTCCGTGAGGCGTCCATAGGGAGCGAGACCGGGATGGTCGAGAGTGTCTATGCGTATTATCATGTCCGTTCTATTATTTCAAGCACCGGCCGGCCGTAACGTTCGGCCAGAGCCGGGCCTATGCCTTTGCAGTCAAGGAGTTCTTCAAGCGATCGCGGCTGCCTGTTGGAGATACTGATAAGGGCCTTGGTCGACAAGACCCTATATGCCGGCACGCCCTCCGAGGCTGCCACCTCGCGTCGCCACTTGGCGAGTGCGGCAAACAGCTGCGGATGCTCTACGTCATCACTGGCCGAAGGCTCTTTAATAGCCTTGGTCTTAGTCTTTACCGACTTGCGGGAGCCTTCATTCTTGGATGATGAGCGTGAGGGCTGCTCCATGCGGGCCATCGCGCAAGCCCTGGCCTTAAGGTAATCGCCGGTAGCGAAGGGATGCGTCTCCACATAGGCAAGCATGGAGAGCGTAAGATGCAATGTGGTGTGAAGCGGATCGCGGGCTGCGTCAAGACGCCTCTGCATGGCGGCACTGTCATGAGACGCAGGGGTATCGGTCAACAGTGCTGATAGAGGCCTGAGTGTCTTGAGATAATAACCAGCGCCGGCCTTCAGGCGCTCCTGCACCGGCGATTCACACAGAGGCGCATCTCCTTCGGCAAGCATACGCCGGTATGTGGCGGCAAACGTATAGCCCACCCGGCGCAGCTCCTCAAGCGCACTTGCCGCGGCCGTATAGCGCATCATCAGTTTTGGATAAGCTGACCGGAATGCCTCCTCGGCCACTCTATGGAAAGCAGAGAACGCATGCCGAAGAGTATCTGTGAGGAAAAGGCTGTCGAGCAAAGTCGCCACATATTCCAGCTCCATGGATGATACCCGGGTGCCGTCGGGGCGAGACAGGCGCCCGTTGTCGAGAAAACGTTCCACGGCCGGATCCGTTATCACGCTCTCCGTCTTTAGCGGCGCGGCGAGCACCAGCCCTTCGAGATCACGACATCGGGAGAGAGCGACATACGCCTGCCCGTGGGCAAACGCGGCCGAAGCATCTATCACCGCATGCGAAAAAGTGAGGCCCTGGCTTTTGTGAATCGTTATGGCCCATGCGGCACGCAAAGGTATCTGGGAGAATTGCCCCTGCACGACCTCTTTCATCTCTCCCGAGGTTTCATCCACTTCATAGCGTATATTGTCCCATGAAGCGAAGCCTACCCTGACGGGGTCATCTTCACCGGGCACCGTCACCGTCACCTCTTCTCGATCCAAAGCCGTCACTTCCCCTATCATGCCATTGAAGAAACGGTGCCCCTCGGTGTCATTCTTTATAAACATGACCTGAGCGCCGGTCTTGAGAGTGAGCATAGGCTCGGCCGGATAGGCGTTTTCCTGAAATTCTCCGGTTATGACCGCCTCAAAAGTCTCGGCGCGCCCTGCGAGGCGTTCCATCTCCGAGGTATTGATTTCTCGCGCTGCGGCATTATGCGTGGTGAGCCTGATCCATGATTTACCCTGCGGAGGGACAAAATCAGGAATATGGCGAGTGTTGAGTGAGGCTAAAGTCGCTGCAAGATCAGTCGCGGAGCGCAGATTATTGAGAAGGGATATGAATCGCGCGTCATCCTGGCGATACACTCTTGTCAGCTCCAGCGTGACGTATCCTGCCTGCTGCAGAGCCTTGCTGTGGAAGAAATAGGGCGACGGATAGTGTTCTCGCAAAAGCATCCACTCAGCCTCTTTCACTACCGGGGGCAACTGCCGGAGGTCTCCTATGAGCAGCAATTGCACTCCCCCGAACGGGAGTGCGGGATTGCGCATACGCCTCAGCACATCATCCACATAATCCAACAGATCGGCCCGCACCATGCTCACCTCGTCGATCACAAGCATATCCATCGAGCGTATCAGCGCCAGTTTCTTCTTTGAGAACTTTATAGCCTCTCTTCGCGATCCGGGCACATACGGGCCAAAAGAAAGCTGCAACAGAGAGTGAAGCGTAGTCCCTCTGGCATTGATAGCAGCAATACCGGTGGGAGCCGCCACTACTATGCGCTTGAATGAACGGGCGCATAGATCGCGCAAGAAAGTAGTCTTGCCCGTGCCTGCCTTGCCGGTGAGGAATATGTTGGCACCCGTGTGTTCCGCGAGTCTGTAAGCCAGGCGTAACTCAGGATTGCCGGACTCTGATTGCATCATATTCAATTGTTATAGAGTGTGTGCGTGATTGAAGAGACCTCATTAGAGAGGTGCGAAGATACTAAATTCCTGCGACTTCAGCAAGCGCGACACAGCCCCGCCGAGGCTCGGGCCTTGACAGGGCTGTGATTATGCTGAATACGGGTAAACTATTGCTTAGAACCAGCGGGTGTAAGCGAAGTCCTGACGATGGGGCAGCGCGGGATTGCTGGGATACATGCGCAGGCTGTAGCGATAGACGCCGGCTTCCTTCATAGTATCCTTGAGCTTATAGGTGAGAATGTCTCCCTCCTCGGCTACTACCTTGAAGTCCTTGGTGGTAAAGAACTTGCTTTCTCCATCATGCTCCTTGAAGATCACCAGCTCCACACCTATGCTCTTGCCGAGACCCTTGGTGTCGATGCGACAGTCTATGTCAAGTTCCGAGCCTGTGCGAAAAGTTCCGTCGGCAGCATGCTCTCCGCCGAAATTCACAGAGAGAATCTGGATGTCATTCCACTTGGAGGCCACCTCTTCCTTCCATGCCACGATCTCGCGGGCTTCCTTGAAGTCGGCCTTTTTGAGCTTGGCGGCACGCTTTGCCTCGGGAGAATAGAAGCGGTCGATGTAGTCGTCAAGCTGACGCTTCATGGTGAAGTGAGGCGCTATGTGGCCTATCGAGCCTTTGATATACTGAATCCATTCCGGGCTGTAGCCTTTGGAATTCTTGGCGAAATACAGAGGCACGATCTCATTCTCAAGCATGGAGTAGATAGTGGCTGCATCAAGCTTATCCTGCTGGGCCTGGTCAGTGAAGGTGCGCTTGTCAGTGAGTGCCCAGCCGGCCTTCTCATCAAAGCGATAGCCTTCATACCACCATCCGTCGAGCACGGAGAAGTTCAGCACACCGTTCATCTCGGCCTTTTCGCCGGAGGTGCCTGAAGCCTCAAGAGGACGGGTGGGAGTGTTGAGCCATATGTCGACGCCGGTCACGAGGCGCTTGGCCACAATCATATTGTAATCCTCAAGGAAGATTATCTTGCCGAGGAACTGCGGCATGCGGCTTATCTCCATGATGCGCTTGATCAGGCCCTGACCTGCACCGTCGGCAGGGTGAGCCTTGCCGGAGAAGACAAACTGCACGGGGAACTTCTCGTTATTTACAATCTTGGCCAGACGGTCGATATCCGTGAAGAGCAGATGCGCACGCTTGTAGGTGGCAAAACGACGTGCGAAACCTATGATGAGTGCATTGGGGTTGATCTTATCCACCACCTTCATTACAGCCGAGGGGTCTCCCTGATTGGCAAGCCATTTCTCCTTGAAATCCTTCTTGACAAAGTTTATAAACTTATTCTTGAGAGTCATGCGCATCTGCCATATCTCCTCATCCTTGCAGTTGAAGATACCGGCCCATGCCTTGGGATCGCTCTGATTTTCAAAGACCTGCTCGCCGAGCTTCTCGCCATAGAATTCCTTCCACTCCGATGCGGCCCAGGTGGGCATGTGCACGCCATTGGTGACATAGCCTACATGGCTCTCTTCGGGAGCATAGCCCTTCCACACGCCGGCAAACATCTTCTTGCTCACCTCGCCGTGGAGCCAGCTCACGCCATTGGCCTCCTGACAGGTGTTGAGCGCGAAGACGCTCATCGAGAAGCGCTCGTTGGTGTCGGGGTTCTCGCGGCCCATGTTCATGAGGTCGCTCCATGATATGCCGAGCTTGGCGGGATACTCGCCCAGATATTTGCCGAAGAGGCTTTCCTCAAAGTAGTCATGGCCGGCAGGCACGGGAGTGTGCACAGTGTAAAGACTGGAAGCACGCACCACCTCGAGAGCCACATTGAAGGGAAGATGGTCATGCTGCACATAATCCACAAGACGCTGCAGGTTCATGAGAGCCGCGTGACCCTCGTTGGCATGATATATGTCGGTGTGTATGCCGAGACGGTTGAGCATATATATACCGCCTATGCCGAGCAGATACTCCTGCTTTATGCGGTTTTCCCAGTCGCCGCCATAGAGCTGATGCGTGATGGGACGGTCATACTCTGAGTTCATGTCGAAGTCAGTGTCAAGCAGATAGAGCTTCATGCGGCCTACATTCACACGCCATACATGGCAATAGATGACACGGCCGGGATAGGGCACCTCAAGAATCATGGGATTGCCGTCCTCGCCCATCACAGGCTCTATGGGCAGCTGATCAAAGTTCTGAGCCTCATAGTTGGCTATCTGCTGGCCGTCGATGGACAAAGACTGGGTGAAATAGCCAAAACGATAGAGGAAGCCTACGGCTGTCATATTGATACGAGAGTCGGAGGCCTGTTTGATATAGTCGCCGGCAAGGACACCGAGTCCGCCGGAATAGATCTTCAGACAATTGCAGAGGCCATACTCCATGGAGAAATAGCTTACAGAGGGGGCATCAGTGCGCATGGGAGCCGCCATGTATTCCTTAAACATGGCATAGACATGCTTGATGCGGGCCATGAAGTTGGCATCGGCCATCACCTCGGCAAGGCGGGTGGAGCTGATGCGCTGGAGCAGCATCACGGGATTTTCGCCTGTCGCGCGCCAAAGGTCGTGGTCAAGATCACGGAAGAGAGACTTTCCTTCACTGTTCCACACCCACCACAGATTCTTCGATAACTCCTCAAGAGGCTTGAGGGCTGCGGGGAGCTGGGCACGCACTGTGATGTCGCGCCATGCGGGAGAGTTGGTATTGCTTACTTGGAGTTTCATAATGTAATATATGAATTGGAGTAATTGATTGTTTTATTGATTATTCTGCCGAGGCCTTGAGGCGTGCGTCGCGTCGCGCGCGAGCCACGTCAAAGGCCTCGAGATACTGATTGATGAACAACTGCCAGCGTGCATGCGAGGCAGTGGCTGAAGCGGCCTTGCGCAACTGAGCGGACTCTTCGGCCGTGAGTGCATCCACATATTCCACCTTGCGTGCGATGGAATCGGCAGCAGCCCGGTAATTAGAGTCATTACGCTCTATTACCTCAGCTCCGCATGTAGCGAAAGTGGCATCGAAGTCATCGATAATCCACTGACCGAAACCGGCCTTGTCACTCGACACAGTGGGCACGCCGAAGGCTATGCTCTCCAGAGGGGTATAGCCCCACGGCTCGTAATAAGAAGGGAAGAGAGTGAGGTCAAGCCCGGGAAGCATCTCATAGTAGGGAATGTCAAGCACTCCGTCACTGCCATCGAGGTAACAGGGGAGATATACGAATGTCACCTTGTCATCGGGCTGATTCACACACAATGTGCGCAGACGGCTCATAATAACATCCGAATCTTCATTATGCAGATAATGTGTGGCGAATGCCGAATCGAGAGGAGCGTCGAATTCCCCCTTGAGCCGGCGCAGAAGTCCCGGCCGCGGAGCGCCCGCCCAGGCAGGAACCATTATGAATGCCACTACCGGGCGCACAAGCATGCGTGAATTGCGTATCGAGTCGAGAGCATCAATGAAGAGATCAATACCCTTATTGCGGTATTCATTGCGCCCTGAAGTGGCAATGATCAATGCATCGTCAGGCAATTGCTTGCCTGTCAAGGCCGAGGCAATGGCAAGCAGACGATGGCGCGAGGCCACACGCTGCGATTTGTATTTCCTGTCGCCCGGCACGAAATTATCCTCAAATCCGTTAGGCGTCACCACCTGAGGCGTAGTATCCAGAAGCTGCGTGCACTCTGCGGCCGTCACCCGGCTCACAGTAGTGAAGCAGTCGGCATGACGCGACGCCTGCTTTTCAAGCGAATGCTTGCTCTGCATGTTCAGCTCCTCTGCCATCTGGTCGCCATGATAGCCCGAGAAATAGTCATACAGGGGCTTGCCGTTGCCACATATGCTGCGGCCTATGCTTGTGGCATGGGTGGTGAAGAGAGTGGCCGATTCAGGCTGTATCGACTCGAGCATGAGCAAGCCCATAGCCGTAGTCCACTCATCGAAATGCGCCATCACATCGGCCGGCGATGCCTTGAGATGCTCCGTAAGGGCCTTGATCACAATGGCCGCGGCCACGGCAAACGCACATCCTTCCGAATAATCGCCATAGGCATGCAGGGAGTCCACTCCATATTTTTCCCACATCTCGCCATAGATAGCGGGAAGCTCGGGAGTAATGCCCTGAAACTTCACGAGCACCACCACAGGCAGACCCGGAATATTCCAGCGCCCCGTGCGAATGCTCAGGCCATGGGGCAAGCGCAACTTTGTGCGGGCATTGCCGAGAAGGCTCTTGTATTCTTTAAAATAGGGAGAGGGATTCTCATCGCTCCATACATCCGGGCCTATGAAGACCGTTGCATCCTTGCGGAGCTCCTGAAGCGCATGAGCCTTGGTGGAAAGCACTGTATAGATTCCACCTATCTTATTACACACTTCCCAGCTTGTCTCAAAGAGAAGCCGGGGCATGCTGAGAGAGTCTTGCATAATATAATCTAATGGCTTGAGTAAGCCTGATAATCACAAATAATTAACCAGTCGGGGAACTGTATCTATCACGTATAACGCTATTCTTCGCCGCAAAGTTACGAAAAAAAGATTGTTTGACAAAATTTTCACTCCCGTGCACCCGAAATCTGTCCTCCGGGCGCCCCGTGACACAGTGGCAAAACAGTGTCTCTTTTTCATAATCGAGCGAAAAGAGAGTGTTGCAAAAACCACACGAATTGCAGGGATACTCCCTGGAGCATAGTTGCGCCGAATTTAGGCGTTCTGCGACACCCCCCATGTATCAAGCATCATTTTGACAACCACACATCGATAGCGATTTTCGAGATAATATCATGCAGATATTTTCATTATTTCTCTATTTAACACAGCTAAATTACCACTTGACTCAAAATAATGTTTTAAAACATATATTTTTTTATCTTGAAAAATTTGGAATTAAAAAAAAATGATATAAATTTGTCACAGATAATAGCTCAAGCTGCGTATGCCGATCCATGAAAAGCACACCTAACGAGCACATTTTCAATCATTTAATAATTCAATGCAATATGAAATCAAGTGCTTATAATTACTATCTTCCTTACGATGGCGGTGTAATTTTCATGAATGGCATCACAGAATCTTCGTTTTGGGTCGAGGAGACCAAATCTGATATATATAGGGCTATTATAGAGAATCCTAATGAATATGAACTTCAAGCTACAAAGTTTATCGACAAAATGAAATCGAGAGGCTTCATCTTGGAAGATACTGCCGATGAAGACAAGCTTGTAGCCCGGAAATATGAAGCGCTGCAAAACAAAGGTGAATATCTAATCATGATTTTGCCTACTTATTCTTGCAATCTCAGGTGTTGGTATTGTGTGCAGAGCCACAAAAATGAATGGCTCCAATCAGAACAGTATGAATCACTGAAAGCCCTCATCAAGACCAATCTGTCTAATCCGGAGATTGATTCCCTACGTATCTCATGGTTTGGAGGCGAGCCGATTTTAGCATATGACAGCATCCTTAAGTTCACAACAGAAATGCGTGACTTCACGGTTGCAGAGGGCAAGAGTTTTAGATGTGGCATAACCTCTAACGCCACTTTGCTCGATGAAGACAAAATAGAGGCTTTTAAAGCTGCCGGTGTTGATTTCTATCAGATAACGATTGATGGAGACCAGGAAGCGCACGACAAAGTAAAACAGTTAAATGGAGCATCGGCCTTTGAAAGGACTATGCGTAATATCGCATCTATAGCGAAGCATACACATTGCGTTTTACGCTTTAACTATGGTCGTAAGACTCTTTATTCACCGCGCCTGATAGATGATATAACACGATATTTACCCCCGGAAGTCCGTAAGAATATAAGTATAAATTTTCAGCCTGTATGGCAAGAGTCATTCGATGAAGATGATTTCCAACAAGTAGTCACATTAATGGAAGCAGCCAAACAGCATGGATTATCTTCAACCCATAAAACCGGAGGACTCTGTTATGTGGATCAGGCACATTTTGACTGTGTATATCCCTCGGGGGAAGTCGGCAAGTGCGAAAATGATGCAGAAGGAATGGCTAAGGGACATTTGATGCCGGGTGGAAAAGTCAACTGGGATAACGCAGACACTTTCCATTACATCCACAACTCCGTGCTGACGGACTCCGAATGCAAGTCTTGTCGTTATTTACCTCTATGCTGGGGGCCTTGCAGTCGCAACAGGTTCACACAGTTGAAAGACACTGGAAAGATCACCTGCTTCCGCAGTGATGACAACAATTCAATAAATGAGTTGATTCGAAATATCTTTATTTCGCAAAAATATATTCACGTTTGATAACCTCCAACATATAATTATAGCCATAAATCTCAACGGCTATAATCGTGATAATCAACCCTATTATAAACTAAAACATGTTCCTATGTCAAAAATTATTCTGACACCGGAGTTACTTGAGGAAATGGATGCTCTCCAAATTTATGGAGGAACCTCTTCTGATCCTCTTCTGCACCCGGCGTGTCTCCAAGACAATTGCGAGTGTACAGATGACAATTGCGATTGTCAAAAGGACAAATGCGGGTGCCTCGTACAACCTAATTGCACATGTACTAAAGAGGACTGCATTTGCAGTTTCAGGTATTGCACAATCGGTTAAGCAGTTCCATCTGTAAAAAGAACTCTTAACATTTTGTTGATTCAAAGAATTATTATATCGTAGTTCGTGTACACGAATTTGAATAATAATTTTGTGAATGTGTTTTGTGGAAACTCAGATTTTTGACAGCATGTAACTTCGGAGATTTGAGTTTCCGCATTTAATTAAATTTTAATCATGAAAAAAATCATCTATATATTGTTTACGTCTATTGTGGGCGGAAATTTAGCCGTTGCCCAAGAAGTCTCCGACACTACCAAAGTTCATCAATTGGAAGGGGTCGTAGTTGAAGGGAAAAATATGACTGTGGACAAGGACGGGATTTATGCAGTCCCCACTGCGACACAGCGCCGCAGTTCACAGAATGGATATGACCTGCTGATGCGCCTCGGTATTCCTACATTAAGAGTCTCACCGCTCAATGAATCCATAGAAACGGCAGCAGGCGACGGCGTCTCCATCTTTATCAACGGGATGCCGGCCTCACGGCATGATGTCAACATGATGCGTCCGCAGGATGTCCTGAAAGTGGAGTATCTTGAATCCCCCTCCGACCCGCGCTATGGCAATGCCCTCTATGTAGTCAATTATGTCATGCGCGAATATGAATGGGGCGGCTACACCAAGCTGTCGGCCTTTGAGCAATCTCCGGCGGTGCGTCCTGCGGTATCGACAAGCCTTTTTTCAAAATTTTCCTATAAGAAAATGACTTTTGACCTTTTCGGCTCATGGACTTATGTGAATTCACATAACATGGGTAAAGCAGGTACGGAGCGTTACATGCTGCGTGATGCCTCATCGGGAGAATTTTCGCCTGTGACACGCACCACTACACTGGATTTCACAAGATATATCAATCATAGTCTTCCCTTTACTTTCAGGGCCGTGTACAACACCCCGAACATACAAATTTCCAACACGATAGGTTTCACTTACAACGAGACTCCGCGCAGTCTTGAAGACGGCGCCCTATCCATAGAGCCTCTGGCCGGCTCCGACTACAAGTACTCTCGTACTCAAGAGAACATTTCACGAAATCTATCCTGGCAAGGATTTTATTTTTTCAGATTACCACACCATCTACTCCTGAATATCAACACTAACGCCGCCTATATGCACGGCAACGGCACATCGGTGTATGACACGAATCTTTCGAGCTCCGACGACATTTACACTCTTACACGTGAGAATGGATGGAATGCACGGGCCAAAGCCACTATACGTAAAACATATGGTGAGAATTGCGCGGTGGCAGCCGAGTATCAAATCACCTATAGCTCGGCCGACGTGGATTATTTCGGCACTTCACCCGATGCTATTGGCCAGCATAATCTGTCAATGTATGGAGGTCTGAAATATATCAAAAACTGGAGCAAGACGGGTGTTTCCATCTCGGCTGGCGGTGCCTGGGAACGTAACGAGACCAACGGGCAGGTTCAGAATGTAGGCTACCCCGTGGCTCATATATATTGGGCTTATTCTCCCTCAGATCAACATCGCCTCAAAATCAACGCATCGTTTGCGACAGGCACTCCAAGCAGTGCATTAAAAAGCGTGAATGTATTGAAACAGAATGAGTTCTTGTACATCACGGGAAATCCCGAATTGAAGAGCTGGCCGCATATGGGTATATATCCCGGATATACATGGACTCTGTCTAACAGATTCTCGGCTTCCGCATTCCTTAATTATTTTAGAGAATTCAATCCCATGCAGGCATTTTATCATCCTTATGCGGATGGTAACGGAGTAATCCGTCAAGTCGACAATTCCGGGTGGAGTCAAGATTTTAGCACAGGCATAAGCATCAGCTACTATCCTATCCGCAATCTTCAGGTGCAGGCCAGGATACGTTACAACAATACACAGATCTCCGGCATGGTTCATGAGCATTTGAACTCATTGCCCTGGTCTATCGACGTCAATTATTACCTGAATCAATTCTATTTCGGCGCCTATTTCGCTGACAACGGAAAAAACATGTCCACGTTTGACGGCACCATCTACAAAAGCAAACATTACTATTACATAAGCGCCGGATGGGGCAACAACGACTGGAATATCTCATTAATGGTCATGAACTTCCTCCGCAGTAACTGGCGCGATGATTTGGTGATGCTTGACACTCCGTATTATAGTTACAAAACATGGGATATATCGCCTAACCTCCATTATGACGTGAGATTGAGCGTGACATACACTTTCGGGTACGGCAAGCCGGTGCAGCGCGGCAACGAGGTAGGCGCCCAAGAGGGAGTCTCCTCCGCAGTGCTCGAATGAGATGTAGATATTAATATACAAGGTAAGCTGTGAGCCTGCGTCAGTCAAATAAATCTCACTTCAGATATGTAAGACAGAGAGATGCGATGCACTGCGGTGTGGCATGCCTCTCCATGGCCTGTTCGGCTATGGGAAGGCATGTGGATTTATATGCGATAGAGGAACATTGCTCTCCCACTATGCAGGGAGTATCTCTCAAGGGGATGGCCGATGCCGCGAAGGCCATCGGACTCAAGGCAGATCCGGCGAGGATTCCACCCGAGTATCTGATGCAGAAGGATATAGGGCCGGTGATACTTCATTGGAATCAGAATCACTTCGTATTGTTCCGCAGGGCTTCACGCTCGGGGCGACGTTTCCTCATCGCCGACCCTGCCAAGGGTGAACGCTGGTACGGCTATGAGGAATTGCGCCGCCACTGGTTGACGGACTCCACCGATTCCGAGGCCAAGGGGATAGCTTTGCTCTTGTCTCCCACCGAGGTGTTTTATTCGCAGGGCGAGAGCGACGCCGATGGAGCGCGGCGCGACAGAGATATATCGAGCCTGCGCTATATGTTCAGGCACATGCGGCCCTATCGTTCTCACCTATGCGCCGTGATTCTCGGGCTTGGGGCCGGGTGTGTGCTCCAGCTTATACTGCCCTTCCTCACCCAGGCTATCGTGGACAAAGGCATAGCCGGGCGCAGTCTCTCGCTCATATGGCTCATACTCATAGGAGAGCTGCTGATAGTGGCCGGACGCACGGTCACTGATTTCATACGC
This sequence comes from uncultured Muribaculaceae bacterium, assembly GCA_910579305.1. Taxonomy (GTDB): domain Bacteria; phylum Bacteroidota; class Bacteroidia; order Bacteroidales; family Muribaculaceae; genus Lepagella. The sequence continues at coordinate 16,327 of CAJTTA010000001.1, read as the reverse complement.
CGGAGGCTGCTCCTGCATGTGTCAATGCGGGTAAACATCCGGTTGCTTTCAGAATTTTTCTTAAAGCTGATGCGGCTACCCATGGCTTTCTTCGACACAAAGCTCATGGGCGACTTGCTGCAGCGCATGAGTGACCACCAAAGAGTGCAGTCGTTTCTTACGGGACAGGTGCTGTCCATAGCTTTCACGTTGCTGTCGTTCCTGGTCTTCGGTGTTGTGCTCGCCGTTTATTCTCCGCTGATATTTGGGGTGTTCCTGGCGGGCAGCGTAGTCTACGGCCTGTGGATAGTATCTTTCCTGAAACGTCGCAAGGTGCTTGACTATGAATTGTTTGAGGCGCAGTCCGTCAATCAGAACCGCACCTATCAGCTCATCACCACGATGCAGGAGATAAAGCTGCACAACTGCAGGGAGCGCCGCCGCAGGGAGTGGGAAAAGGTGCAAGGAGAGCTTTTTGGCATTCAGATGCGCTCGCTGAATCTCACTCAGACGCAAGAGGGAGGAAGCATCTTCATCAACGAGGTGAAAAATGTGCTTATCACCGTGCTGAGCGCCACGGCGGTGATAGGCGGCGATCTCACGCTTGGCGGGATGCTTGCCATTCAGTTTATTGTGGGACAGCTGTCTTCGCCCGTGGCAGAACTTATGAGTTTCGTATACGCCATGCAGGATGTGCGCATATCTCTGGAGCGCATCGGGGAGATACAGTGCAGGGCCGATGAAGACGGCCCCGAGTCGATGCCGGCGCCAGCGCCCTCTGGCGACGGGATAAGACTGCACAATGTAACTTTCCGCTACGACCGCCACAGTCCCGTACTGACAATCGACTCACTGAACCTGCATATACCGCAGGGAAAGGTGACGGCGATAGTAGGCGAATCAGGCTCGGGCAAGACTACACTTGTAAAGTTGCTGCTCGGATTCTATGCGCCTGAGTCGGGCGATATACTCGTGCAAGGGGCACCGCTTTCCGGCCTGAATCTTGAAGACTGGCGCGGCCGTTGCGGAGCCGTAATGCAGGAAGGGGTGATTTTTTCTGACACAATAGCCGCAAATATCGCCATGTCTGACGGCCCAGTGGATGAAGTGCGGATGGAGGAGGCGGCCCGCAAGGCGTGTCTGCACAACGCTGTGATGCGCATGCCTATGAGATATGACACACGAGTGGGAGCCGACGGGGTGGGCCTTAGCCGGGGGCAGATGCAACGAATCCTCATAGCGCGGGCCATATACAGGAATCCGGAATATATATTTCTCGATGAGGCCACCAATTCCCTCGACGCCACGAATGAAAGGGCGATCGTGGAGGGTCTCGCCGAATTCTATGAAGGGCGTACCGTAGTGATAGTGGCCCACAGACTCAGCACCGTAAGGAACGCTGACAATATCGTGGTACTTTCAGGAGGGCGGATAGTGGAGCAGGGCACACATGACGCTCTCGTGGCTGCGCGCGGGAGTTACTACACATTGATTAAAAATCAGCTTGAACTCGGATAAGGAATCATGAAAAAAAAGAAACATGAGGATCTGTATGGCCCGGTGCCGCGAGGGCTGGTGGTGTGGGCGTGGGCGGTACCGGTGCTCATTCTTTTGACCGTGGGTGTCGCGTGGCTCGTTTTTCATTGAATTTCCTCAAAAAATCTTAAGGGTGAAGGGTATGTGGGGAAGTTTTCGTAACTTTGCAAGTTATGGATTACAAAATCTCTTCCGCATATATTCCCACAGGCGACCAACCGGCCGCCATAGCCGATATTGTGCATGGCATAGAGTCCGGCGAACAGGCTCAGACCCTGCTTGGAGTGACCGGTTCAGGCAAGACATTCACCATGGCCAATGTCATTGCCCGGGCCAAGCGTCCCGCTCTCATTTTGTCTCACAACAAGACGCTCGCCGCACAGCTTTACTCCGAGATGAAAAGCTTCTTTCCCGAGAATTCCGTGCAGTATTTCGTGAGCTACTATGACTATTACCAGCCGGAGGCCTACATCCCCGGCAAGGACAAATACATAGAGAAAGACCTGGCCATCAACGCACAGATTGAAAAGCTCCGGCTCTCCACCGTGGCCGCACTGCTTTCCGGCCGGAGGGACGTGGTGGTGGTAAGCTCCGTGTCATGCATCTATGGCATGGGGAATCCTCATGATTTCGAGCAGGGGGTGGTAACGGTAAAGAAGGGTGAACGACTGGGGCGCAATCTGTTTCTGCGCCGGTTGGTAGACGCGCTGTATTCCCGATGCGACATCGACCCGGGGCCGGGACAGTTCCGCGTGAAAGGCGACACGGTAGACGTCATGCTTTCTTTTGAAGAGATACAGCTGCGTGTGCTATTCTGGGGCGATGAGATAGAGCGCATACAGACTATCGACCCTCTGTCGCAAAGCGTGCTCTCCGAGCAGGACGGATTCAATATATATCCCGCCAATATATTTGTGACAAGCAAGGAGCGAACAGCCTCGGCCATCGACAATATCGCACTCGACCTGGGCAGGCAGACGGAATTCTTTCGCTCCGAGGGTAAGCTTGTGGAGGCCGAAAGGCTCACCGAAAGAGTGAATTACGACCTGGAAATGATAAAAGAACTGGGTCACTGCTCGGGCATAGAGAATTACAGCCGCTACTTCGACGGACGCGAGCCCGGAGCAAGGCCGTTCTGCCTGCTCGACTATTTCCCGCGCGATTTTGTGACATTCATCGATGAAAGCCACGTGACAGTGCCTCAGCTAAGAGCCATGTACGGAGGCGACTATTCCCGCAAGATCAATCTTGTGGAATACGGATTCCGACTCCCGGCCGCCATCGACAACAGGCCGCTGAAGTTTGAAGAATTCGAGAGACTCACCCCATGCACCGTCTATGTATCCGCAACCCCTGCCGACTATGAGCTGGCGCGTTCGGGAGGAGTCGTGGTGGAGCAGATAATACGCCCCACAGGTCTGCTGGATCCCGAAATAGAGGTGCGCCCGTCGCTTAATCAGATCGATGACCTTATTGAAGAGATTCGGCTTTGCATCGAGCGTGATGAGCGTGTGCTGGTCACCACTCTCACCAAGCGCATGGCCGAGGAGCTGAACGATTATTTCGCCGGAATAGATATCCGGGCCGCCTACATACACTCTGACGTGGAGACACTTTCCCGCATAAAGATCATCGAAGATCTGCGACAGGGAGAATATGATGTGCTCATCGGGGTTAATCTGCTGCGAGAAGGTCTCGACCTCCCGCAGGTGAGCCTCGTGGCCATACTCGATGCCGACAAGGAAGGATTCCTGCGCAATCACCGTTCTCTCACCCAGACTGCCGGACGCGCAGCACGCAATGTCAATGGCAAGGTAATAATGTATGCCGACCGCATCACCGAATCCATGCAGAAGACTATTGACGAGACATCCCGGCGACGCGCAAGGCAAATGGCATGGAATGCCGAGCACAATCTTATCCCCACGCCCATCATAAAGCAGAGTTCCGCCGCCGATCTAATCGAACTTTACGAGACCGATCGGGAAAACAAGCAATCCGCCCAGGCACCCAAAGGCTCCCCCGGCACCGGTCGCAAGGCGCCGGCCGGAAGAGTGCAGGCCACGCCACGCCCATACTTTGAGGAGGAGCACACGGTGGCTGCTATGGCCGATGCTGTCTCAGGATATATCATGCAGAACCCTCAGCGCATCAAAGCTCGCATGGAGCGTGTGAAAGCCGACATGACTGCGGCTGCCAAGGAGATGAATTTCCTGGAAGCCGCATCACTGCGCGATGAATACATCGCTCTTGAGAAGCAGCTTGGCAATCTAACCGTCTCAAACCCTAATCAATGAATCATATAGATCCCCGTTATGATCTCACCCGCTTCCTTCCCACATCTGCCAAAGAAGTGGCCCTGCGCGGGTGGGAAGATCTCGACATAATCATTTTCTCCGGCGACGCCTATGTGGATCACCCCTCTTTCGGAGCTGCCGTGATAGGCCGTGTCCTTGAGGCTGCCGGCTATAAAGTGGCCATTGTGCCGCAACCCAACTGGCGCGATGACCTCCGTGACTTCCGCAAGCTTGGGCGCCCGAAACTCTTCTTCGGAGTGTCGGCCGGCGCCATGGACTCGATGGTGAACCACTACACTGCTTCCCGCCGCCTGCGTCACGATGACGCCTACACTCCCGGCGGCCGGCACGGTGCGCGACCGGATTATCCCACAGTCGTCTATTCCCGCATACTCAAAGATATCTTCCCCGATGTCCCTGTAATAGCCGGAGGCATCGAGGCTTCATTGCGGCGTCTCGCCCACTATGATTATTGGCAAGACAGATTGCGCCCGTCGATTCTCGCCGAATGTGCGGCCGACATGATTGTCTATGGCATGGGTGAGCTGCCGCTGCTCGAGATAGCCGCCAGGCTTAAAAGAGGTGTGCGCATATCAGAAATAACCGATGTGCCACAGAGCGTATTCCGCCTCGCTCCCTCCCGGCCGACACCGCAGGATACCATCACTCTGCATCCCTATGAAGACTGTCTTCGCGAAAAGCGGCTGCATGCCGAAAACTTCCGCCACATAGAGATACAGAGCAACAAGATGCACGGACGCCCGATCATGCAGGCTTGCGGAGAGACACGCATCCTCGCGATGCCCATGTGCCCGCCCATGACCACTGCCCAGATCGATGCCTCTTTCGACCTGCCTTACACCCGTCTCCCCCACCCCCGCTACAAAGGGCGTGACATCCCGGCCTACGACATGATACGCCACTCCATATGCATGCACCGCGGCTGCTTCGGAGGCTGTGCATTCTGCACCATATCGGCTCACCAGGGCAAGTTTATCGCCTCACGTTCACAGCGTTCCATAATGCGCGAGGCCAGGCAAGTGACCGCCATGCACGACTTCAAGGGCTACATTTCCGACCTCGGGGGGCCGTCGGCCAACATGTATGCCATGCACGGCCGCGATCTCTCCAAGTGCGAGAAATGCGCCCGGCCCTCATGCCTGCACCCGGCCCCATGCCCAAATCTTGACAATGACCATCGCCCCCTGCTCTCGGTATATCATCAGGTAGATGCCCTGCCGGAAGTCAAGAAATCATTCATAGGCAGCGGCGTGAGATATGATCTTTCCATGGCCCCGCACCCTGACCCCAAGGCTGAAGAAGCCGGAAACAGATATATGCGCGAGCTTATCACAAGCCATGTCTCGGGGCGACTCAAAGTCGCGCCCGAACACACTTCGGCCTCCGTGCTGGAGGTTATGCGCAAGCCCTCGTTCTCACTCTTCCACAAGTTCAAGCGCTTCTTCGACAAGACTTGCAGGGAGACCGGACTCCGCCAGCAACTCATCCCCTATTTCATAAGCTCCCACCCGGGCTGCACGGCTGCCGACATGGCGGAGCTTGCCGCCGCCACCAAGGATCTCAACTTCCATCTCGAGCAGGTACAGGACTTCACTCCCACCCCCATGACTCTCTCTACCACAATCTTCTACACCGGGATACATCCCTATACACTTGAACCGCTCCACACCCCTGTCACGCCGGCCGAAAAGCAGGAGCAGCGCTCATTCTTCTTCTGGTATGAACCGGAACAGCGCCGCAACATAATAGCCTCGCTGAGACACATGAAGCGTACGGATCTCATTGACCGGCTCTACGGGCATCACCCCAATGATCCTCATGCGCGTCCGCATGCGGGAAGGAGTAGAAAGCCCACACGTGGACACCACAAAAAATAAGTCATGTTTTTTCGCTGAACATTACAGCCATATCACAGATTTTTTGTAACTTCGCCCTATCTAATTTAAAACCTTAAATATGAACCATCTGAAATTTACCACAATGAGCACCGTGCTGCTTGCTTCGGCCGCACTATGCGGCTGCAAGCATGGGCTTGACACCCAGAGCGAGGTCATTGAGCGTCCGGAGGTCACGGTGACCGATGGCAAAATCACACCTGAGATTCTTGAGGCTTTCGGCCGAGTAAATGAAGCTGTGGCAAGTCCCGACGGCAAGAAAGTGGCCTTCACAGTAGCATATGAGGATATTGCTTCAAACAAGGCCAACGCAGAGATCTACATAATGAATATCGACGGCTCCGGCCTGACACGTCTCACCCACACCCCTGGCTCCGAGGCCAACATACGCTGGATCGACGACGGCGCCCGGATCGCTTTCATAAGCAAAGACCCGGAAAGCGGCAAGAACCAGATATTCACCATGGATCCCTATGGCCGCGGCGCACGTGCCATATCCTGCGCCCCACAGGGAGTGGACTGCTTCGAATTTGCTCCCGACGGCAAGAAGGTGGTTTATGCTTCCCAGATAAAGCCCTTTGACAAAAACGAGAAACTCACCGCCGACCTGCCTCTCACCACAGGCCGCATCGTGGATGACCTCATGTACAAGCACTGGGATGAATGGGTGACCGAAATACCCCACCCCTTTGTGGCAAACTTCGACGGCACCCGTCTCTCTGGCGATACCGACATAATGAAGGATGAGCCTTACGAATGCCCCATGAAGCCCTTCGGCGGTGCCGAAAGCTTCTCCTGGAGTCCCGACGGCAAATGGCTCGTATACGTATCCCGCAAGCTCACCGGCAAGGACTACGCCTTCTCCACCGACTCCAACCTCTATCTCTACACTCCCGAGACCGGCAAGACCGAATGCCTCACCGAATCTACCGGAGGCGGCTACGACACTTGCCCCAAATTCTCCCCCGACGGCAAGAGCCTTGCATGGATGAGCATGGCCACTCCTAAATTCGAAAGCGACCAGAACCGCCTGCTCATCATGGACATGGCGACCCGCTCCATACGCAATCTCACGGCTGAGGCCGGATGGGACTACAGTGTGGAAGGCCTCTCATGGACTCCCGATGGCAAGGAAATTGTGCTCAACGCCTATTATCAGGGCACCATGCCCATCTTCAAGACCTCCGTGGCTGCGCCTTCTTTCCGCATCGTGGCTGACGGAGTATGCGACTATGTCAGCCCCCAGCCTCTGCCCGACGGACGCATCCTGGCCCTACGCCACTCCATGCTCAGGCCCAATGAAGTGTGCCTGGCTGAGACCGACGGCAAAGTCGCCGACATATCTCACGTGAACGATGAGCTTATGGCTCAGATCAAGAGCGCGACAGTGGAAAAACGCATGGTGCCCACCACCGACGGCAAGGAAATGTGCACCTGGGTTGTGCTCCCCCCCGACTTTGATCCCAACAAGAAATATCCGGCCATCCTATACTGCCAGGGTGGCCCGCAGCAGGCCGTGAGCCAGTTCTGGAGCTATCGCTGGAACTTCCAGATCATGGCTTCACACGGATATATCGTGATATGCCCCAACCGTCGCGGCCTTCCCGGATTCGGCACTGAGTGGAACCGCCAGATCTCCGGCGATTACGGCGGCCAAAACATGCAGGACTACCTCGCTGCCGTAGACTATATGAAGCAGGAGGCATATGTAGACGCCGACCATATCGGCGCGATCGGCGCCAGCTACGGCGGCTTCTCAGTATATTGGCTCGCAGGACACCATGACGGCCGCTTCGCCGCTCTCGTGTCGCATGCAGGCATCTTCAACATCGAGGCCCAATATCTGGAGACAGAGGAAATGTGGTTTGCCGACTTCGATCTCGGAGGCCCATACTGGGACAAGGAAAACGCAGTGGCACAGCGCACCTATGCCAACTCTCCCCACCTCTTTGTCGACAAATGGACTGCTCCTATTCTTGTCACCGTGGGCGAACTCGACTACCGCATCCTCGCCTCGCAGGGCATGATGGCATTCAATGCCGCAAAGATGCATGGCCTTGACGCAGAGATGCTCGTATTCCCCGATGAGAACCACTGGGTGGTCAAGCCCCAGAATGCCATTCTTTGGCAACGCGTATTCTTTAACTTCCTTGACAAGTATCTCAAGCCTGAGCAAAAATAATTTAGACACTATTTAGAACAATGATAACTCTTCCACCGACTCTGCCCGAATATCCCACTTTTGTGGAGGGCATACGCCGCGCTCCAGACCGCGGTTTCACACTCACTCCCGAGAAAACCGCAGTAGCTCTCCGCAACGCACTGCGCTACATTCATCCCTCTCTTCATGAGAAGCTCGCGCCCGAGTTCCTTGAAGAGCTCCGCACTCGCGGCCGAATATACGGCTACCGTTTCCGTCCCCAAGGCGATCTCAAGGCCAAGCCCATAGATGAATATAAGGGCAAGTGCCTGGAGGGCAAAGCCTTCCAGGTGATGATCGACAATAATCTCTGCTTCGATGTGGCTCTCTATCCCTATGAGCTTGTCACGTATGGAGAGACCGGACAGGTGTGTCAGAACTGGATGCAGTATCAGCTTATCAAGCTGTATCTTGAGGAGCTTACCGAGAATCAGACTCTCGTAGTGGAAAGCGGTCATCCTCTCGGCCTCTTCCCCTCACGCCCCGATGCCCCGCGTGTGATCATTACCAACGCTATGATGGTGGGCCTCTTCGACACGCCCCACGACTGGCACGAAGCCATGCAGATGGGTGTGGCCAACTATGGACAGATGACTGCCGGCGGATGGATGTACATCGGCCCGCAGGGCATCGTGCACGGCACATTCAACACTCTGCTCAACGCCGGCCGAATGAAGCTCGGCATACCCTCGGAGGGTGATCTGAGCGGACATCTCTTCATTTCTTCCGGCCTGGGAGGAATGAGTGGCGCCCAACCCAAAGCGGCCGAGATAGCCGGCGCCGCCGCGATAATCGCCGAGGTTGACGCCTCCCGCATCAAGACTCGCCATGACCAGGGATGGGTGTCGGAGGTGACCGACGACATTCCCACTGCATTTGCGCTCGCTCGCAAGGCCATGGATGAGCGCAAGCCTCTATCCATAGCCTATCACGGCAATGTCGTGGATCTGCTTGAATATGCAGTGGAGCATGGAGAAAAGGTGGAGCTTCTCTCCGACCAGACTTCCTGCCACGCCGTATACGAAGGTGGTTATTGCCCTGCCGGAATAACCTTTGAGGAGCGCACCCGTCTGCTTCATGATGATCCCGAAGAGTTCCGTCGTAAGATCGATGACACCCTCAAGCGTCATTATGAGGCAATCAAGGCGCTTGTGGCCGACGGCACATATTTCTTCGATTATGGCAATTCCTTTATGAAGGCGATATACGATGCCGGGGTCAAGGAGATTTCCCGCAATGGCATTGATGAGAAAGACGGCTTCATCTGGCCTTCATATGTGGAAGACATTATGGGCCCGATGCTTTTCGACTTCGGCTACGGGCCCTTCCGCTGGGTATGCCTCTCAGGCAAGCATGAAGATCTCGTGCGCACCGACAGGGCCGCTATGGAGTGCATAGACCCCAACCGACGCGGGCAGGATCGTGACAACTACAACTGGATACGCGATGCAGAGAAGAACAATCTGGTGGTAGGCACACAGGCTCGCATTCTCTATCAGGATGCTGCCGGACGCCTGGCCATAGCTCTGCGCTTCAATAAAATGGTGCGCGACGGCGAGGTAGGCCCTATCATGCTTGGACGCGACCACCACGATGTGAGCGGCACCGACTCTCCTTTCCGCGAGACTTCCAACATAAAGGATGGTTCCAATGTGATGGCTGACATGGCCGTGCAGTGCTTTGCCGGCAATTGTGCACGCGGCATGAGCCTCGTGGCGCTTCACAATGGCGGCGGCGTAGGCATAGGAAAATCCGTGAACGGCGGCTTCGGCATGGTATGCGACGGTTCAGAACGTGTAGACCGCATTCTCACACAAGCTATGCTCTGGGACGTGATGGGCGGTGTGGCCCGACGCTCTTGGGCACGCAATGAAAATGCCATGAGCACCGTTGTGCAGTGGAACCGCGAGCACGGCAAGGACGGATTTGCCATCACCGAGCCCTTCCTGGCCGATGATGCCCTCATTGAGAATCTTATCAAGTAATCAACAACACCTTATATCTCTTACGTGAAACAGATTATAGAATGCGTCCCCAATTTCTCCGAAGGACGCGACAAAGCAGTGATAGATGCCATCACCGCCGAAATCGAAAAGGGCGGCGAAGTGAAGCTCCTTGATGTAGATCCCGGCGAAGCCACCAACCGCACTGTGGTGACTTTCGTAGGCGAACCGCGCCCTGTGATGGACGCCGCCGTGCGTGCCATGAAGAAAGCCGCCGAGCTCATCGACATGCGCCAGCATCATGGCGCTCATCCCCGCATGGGTGCTACCGACGTGTGCCCGCTCATACCCGTGAGCGGAATCACTCTTGAAGAGTGCGCGGCTCTGGCCCGCGAGCTGGCCGAGCGTGTGTCTGCCGAGCTGGGCATACCCACATACTGCTATGAGGCAGCTGCCTTCACTCCCGAGCGCAAGAATCTGGCTGTGTGCCGCGAGGGCGAATATGAAGCTCTTCCTGAAAAGATGAATCATGAAGGCAAGGCTCCTGACTTCGGCGACCGCCCCTATGATGAAGATGTAGCCCGCACCGGTGCCACAGCTGTAGGTGCACGCGACTTCCTGATCGCTGTAAACTTCAATCTTAACACTACCTCCACACGCAGGGCCAATGCCATTGCATTTGATGTGCGGGAGAAAGGCCGCCCGAAGCGCGAGGGAGGCAAAGTGACCGGCAAGCCTATAAAGGATGAGAACGGCAACCCCGTAATGATTCCCGGCACACTCAAGAGCACAAAGGCCATAGGATGGTTCATCGATGAATACGGCATCGCCCAGGTATCCATGAATATCACCAACATGGGTGTGACTCCTCTCCATGTGGCTTATGATGAAGTGAGCCGTGCAGCCGCAGCCCGTGGAATCCGCGTGACCGGCACTGAGATTGTAGGCCTCTTGCCCAAGCGTGCGCTCATTGATGCCGGCAAGCATTATCTGCGCATGCAGCAACGTTCCACCGGCCTCCCCGAGAGTGAGATCATCAAGATTGCCATCAAGTCAATGGGTCTTGATGAACTTAAGGAGTTCAACCCCGAAGAGAAGGTGATCGAATATATGCTGGAAGACAAGAGCGCCCGCAAACTCGTGGACATGACCTGCCGCGGATTTGCCGATGAGACGGCCTCCGAGTCACCCGCACCGGGCGGAGGCTCAATCGCCGCATATATGGGCGCTCTGGCAGCTGCTCTCGGAACAATGGTTGCCAATCTCTCCGCACACAAGGCAGGTTGGGATGACCGTTGGGAAGAATTCTCTGATGTGGCTGACAAGGGCCGTGACATTCAGGATCGCCTGATACATCTCGTAGATGAAGACACCGAGGCATTCAACCGCATCATGGCCGTCTTCGCCATGCCCAAGAAGAGCGAGGAGGAAAAGGCTGCCCGCGCCGCAGCTCTTGAAGCTGCCACTCTCTATGCCACTCAGGTGCCCCTGCGCACTATGAAGACGGCATTCGAGACATTTGATGTGCTGGAAGCCATGGCCTCCAAGGGCAATCCCGCCTCTGTGAGCGATGCCGGCGTGGGAGCGCTCGCCGCTCGTGCTGCCGTGCTCGGCGCTCACCTCAACGTGCGTATTAACGCCGCCGGGCTCAAGAACCGCGAACAAGCCGGACAGCTGCTCGATGAGGCCGCGGAGATAGCCGCCAAGGCCTGTGCACGCGAGGAGGAAATAATCGGCATTGTCAATTCCGTAATCGACAAATGAAGAAGACTCTGATCATAAAGAACGCCACCATATCCACCCCTGTGGGCCACTCGGCCCGCAAGGGGGAGGAGATGGCGGCGCTCCACACCATATCCGAGGGTGCGATCATAGCAGAAGATGGCATAATCACCTATGCCGGCCCTATGGCCGACATGCCGGAGACTCCTCAGTGCTCCGAATGTGAGATAATTGATGCCGAGGGTCGTGCCGTGCTTCCGGGTTTTGTGGACTCTCACACTCATCTCATTTTCGGCGGATACAGGCCGGATGAGTTTGAGTGGCGTCTCAAAGGTGATTCCTATATGAGCATCATGGAGCGGGGCGGAGGCATACAGAGCACCGTCAATGCCACACGCACAGAGAGCGTGGACTCCCTGGTGGAGAAAGCCCGCCGGTTCCTCCACCGCATGGTGGCCATGGGTGTCACTACAGTCGAAGCCAAAAGCGGCTATGGACTCGACACTACCACAGAGCTGAAAATGCTTGAGGCCATCAATCGTCTTGCCAATGATCCTCAATCGGGGCTGCGCATCGTAGCCACGTTCCTCGGCGCGCATGCCGTGCCCAAGGAATACAAGGGACGCACCGGCGAGTATGTCGACATGATGATCGCCGAGATGCTTCCGGCCGTAAAAGGCAAAGCCAAATTCTGCGACATATTCACTGAAAAGAACGTCTTTGAGATTGAAGACTCGCGCCGCTTTCTCTTGGCCGCACGCGAGGCCGGATTTGAGCTCAAGCTGCATGCCGATGAAATTGTGACTCTCGGCGGAGCCGAACTCGCAGCCGAACTTGGAGCCGTGTCGGCCGATCATCTCCTGCATGTGAGCGACAAGGGGATAGCCGATATGGCGCGGGCCGGTGTGGTGGCCACGCTGCTTCCTCTCACGGCCTTCACTCTGAAAGAACCTTATGCACCCGCCCGCAAGTTCATCGACAATGGCGCGGCAGTAGCTCTCGCCACCGACCTTAACCCGGGTTCCTGTTTCTCCGGCTCCATACCGCTCACCATAGCTCTCGCCTGTATCTATATGGGCATGAGCATCGAGGAGACAATCACCGCTCTGACTCTGAACGGAGCCGCCGCTCTCGGACTGGCAGACATCACCGGATCCATAGAACCGGGCAAGCAGGCCGACATAATAATTCTCAATTACCCCAACTACAGGATGCTGCCCTATTACGTGGGCATGAATTGCGTGCGCACCGTAATCTCCCGCGGCTCTGTAGTGGCTCAAAACGATTAATCTTAAAAATATCATGACAAAATTAGAGACATATGCCATAGGCAGCTCAGAGCTTACCTATGACCTCATAGAGCGCATCCTGCGCGACGGCACAAAACTCACTCTTTCTCCCGAGGCTGTGGAGAAGATCACTCACTGCCGCGAGTATCTTGACAAGAAGGCTGTGGAGAGCGACAAGCCGATCTATGGTGTGACCACCGGCTTCGGCTCACTCTGCAACCGCTCCATCTCAGCCCATGAGCTGGGTGTGCTTCAGGAAAACCTTGTGAAGAGTCACTCCTGCTCCATCGGCACCCCTGTGAGCGAGACTGTGGTTAAGCTCATGCTCATGCTCAAGGCCCATGCTCTGAGCTTCGGCTTCTCCGGCGTGCAGGTAGAGACCGTGCAGCGCATTCTCGATTTCTATAACAATGATGTGTTGCCCGTGGTCTATGACCGTGGTTCGCTTGGAGCATCGGGCGACCTGGCCCCGCTGGCCAATCTTTTCCTGCCTCTCATAGGGGAAGGAGAGGTGACCCACAAGGGCAAGCGTTTCTCCGGCAAAGAAATACTCAACATCTTCGGCTGGCGTCCTATCTCGCTGAAGAGCAAGGAGGGCCTCGCGCTGCTCAACGGAACTCAGTTCATGAGCGCCAACGGCATCAAGGCTCTGATAGACGGCTGGCACATGGTCAATTGCTTCGATGCTCTCGGGGCAATGAGCCTTGAGGCTTTCGACGGCCGCATAGAGCCTTTCATGGACTGCATCCAGCAGGTGCGCCCTCATCACGGACAGATCGAAACCGGCCTGCGTTTCCGCAAGATGCTTGAAGGCAGCGAGATCATAGCCCGTGAGAAGAAGCATGTGCAGGATCCCTATTCTTTCCGCTGCATTCCGCAGGTGCATGGTGCCGTGAAGGATGCAATGCACCATGTGACCCAAGTGCTCCACACGGAAATCAATTCCGTGACCGACAATCCCACCGTCTTCCCTGATGAGGATCTGGTAGTATCCGGCGGCAATTTCCATGGCGAGCCTCTCGCTCTCGTGTTCGACTATATGGGAGTGGCGCTCCATGAACTCGGCAATATTTCCGAGCGTCGTGTGGCTCAGCTCATTCTCGGACAGCGCGGTCTGCCTGAGTTCCTCGTGGCCAAACCCGGACTCAATTCCGGCTTCATGATTCCGCAGTATGCGGCAGCTGCCGTGGTGAGCCAGAACAAGATGTACAGTTTCCCGGCCTCTTGCGACTCCATAGTAAGCTCCAACGGCCAGGAAGACCTCGTGTCAATGGGTGCCAACGCCGCGACAAAGCTGCACAAGATCATAGACAACCTCAAGTACATCGCAGCTGTAGAGCTCATGAACGCCGCCCAGGGACTCGACTTCCGCGCACCGCTCAAGTCATCTCCGTTCCTTCAGCACATCAAGGATGAATACCGCCGCACTGTGCCCTTCGTGGATGAGGACGTAGTCATGGCCGACTATATCCCGGCCACCATGAGCTTCCTCGACGGCTTCGACATCGAGATGCCTGCATAAATTTCTCTTATGACGGCCTCTGTCGACGGCCTTATAACTTGACACAACAACCGTCCCCGCTTCCCGGTTGCCTCATAGGCCCGGGGAAGCGGGGACGGATAAAATTTCAATCCATGTCTCTATCCCTTCAGCAGCAGCGGCACTCTGTGCGCAGCTATTCCTCCGAGCCTTTGAGCGCGGAAAGCATCAATGCCTTGAAAAGCGCCATCACCGACATAAACACCCATGAGGCCGGGATGCATATTCAGCTAATCACAGATGATCCTGCACCTTTCAGGGGATTCACACGCAGCTATGGCTTTTTCTCAGGCGTGAGGAATTATATAGCCGTGGTGGCCGACACTTCGTTCCGGCATTACAGAGAGCGTGCCGGCTTCTTCGGCATGCAGCTCAGCATGCGCGCCCTGGAGCTGGGACTCGGGTCTTGCTTCGTGAGCGGCACCTACTCTACCTCTAATGTGAGTGCCCGTGTGCGCGTGGGGCAGAAGCTGATTTATCTTATCGCCTTGGGCCACGAAGACGCATCCCGCCGTCAGGGACTCATTTCGCGCCTTATGCTATCGCACATGCATCGCCATCATCCGGCGCCTGAGGAGTTTCTCATAAGCGAGATGCCTGCCTCCACATTATATGCCGAGCTTCCTCAGCTACAGGAGGCTCTTACGGCCGTGAGCCTGGCGCCTTCCGCAATGAACAAGCGTCCGGCGAGACTGCATGTAGAAAAATGTGGCGGGGAGTATGCAATATCTGCTACTGTCTCCGGCTCTGACCCGGCTCAGGAGATAGATCTCGGCATAGCCATGTGGGCCATAAGCGACGTGTGGCCCGGAGAATGGGAATGGGGCAACCCTGCCCGGTTCCTCCCTCTCTGAGCCACACATGATCACTGCTGCTTCCTGCCAAGCAATGCCTTGGCCTCGGGAGTGAGCAGGGGCAGGACGGAATCCACAGGCAGTATGCAGCCCGGCATGCCGGCGGCATATGGGGCTATCTCATATTGGCCGTAGATCACTTGCAGTCCGCCCTCTACAAATGCAGGAGGAGCGGCAGGCAAATCCAGCGAATCGGGATCGATGAGCAGGTCATCGGCCAAAGAATATCCGTCATGAGGCTTAAACAGCTCTTGCCTTATAAGAGCCAGCACCGCCTTCCGAGAATCCTTGCCTATCGTGTTGTCCCATGTGAGGCGGCGGCCATCGGCCACAGAGAAGGTGGCGGGTTCGTAGCGGCTGACTCCGTGTGCCCCGCCTCCATAATAATAATACGTGCAGCCGAAGGTGACATAACCTGGAGCCGAATGCTCTTCAAGCAAAGAGCAGTTATATTCGTAACCGCCGAAACCGACCATCCCCTCTTCTATCTCGCGACCGGAGGCTGACAGAAGCGAATCGACAGTAAGCCTGACCATGGCAGGCACATTGCCTTTAAGTCCTGAAAAGACAGCGGCGCCGGCTCCTTTGTCACTTGCATAAATATATGCCAACTGATTTGCTATCCAGCACCTCACAGAGTCGCTTAAGGCTCCATGTCCGGAAGGATATGCCACATTGAAATAACAGGCTGCCTTGGAGCTATCAATTACAATAGAATCGGCCACTCTCACGGAATCGACAGTGAAGGACTCTGAGACGGTCGTATTTCCTGCCTTGTTCGATGAATTGCAGGACACCGCACCCATAAGAGATAATGCGGCAATTGAGAGAGGGAGGGAAAGATGCTTCTTTGTCATAATTGCTTTAAAATAAGTCATTTACACGTCAGTCATATATGGTTAGTAATCAATCATCCGGTGAGGAAGTTACCGAAATCGAGGCAAAAGTACAAAATAATATTGACAATCCGGTATCGCCCTGCCTGATCTACAAAAAATTTTAGTAGATGACAAAATTTAAATTTATGCTGTTAAACATCTAATTTTCAAGT